>CABSNS010000097.1:0-5656 GCA_902479105.1 uncultured Collinsella sp.
CTACACCGTCTAATTCGTCGGCAGCGTCAGATGTGTATAAGAGACAGGGCTTGGGCAAGTTCGTCGCCAGCTTGGGCGGCGGGGCTCCAGCGAACAGCACCTCACGCGCAGCCGGAACGAGCAAGGAAGACTTTGAGCGCGCCAAGCGCACAGCCAAGAAGATGTGGAAGGGTCGCAAGACCACGGCATACCTCAAGTGCCCCAACTGCGGTCAGATGCTCTCCGTCCCCAAAGGCAAGGGCAAGATCCGCGTCACCTGCCCCAAGTGCCACGCCAAGATGGAGACGCGCTCCTAGCGCCTGCACGCGGGACAATTAATCAGGTTTGTTTGTCCCAGTCTTAAGTATTTGTTCGAAAAAAGCCGAGGCCTCGTGTTGAGACCTCGGCTTTTTGTATGCGACAACGGAGCTGTCCCTTTGTCACACCTATGCCACGCCGTCGCGGGCCAGCTCCTCGGCAAGCGCTTCGGCAGGCATGGTCATAATCGCGTCGAGCTCGGCGTCCACCTCGGGAATACGCTTCACCTTGAGCTTGCGTACCAGATCACCGCGGCACATCACGTGCATTGGCTCACGCAGAGCACGCAGGTCATCGAGCGGGTTCTCGCGCGTCACCAAAATATCGGCCGCCTTGCCGCACTCGATCGTGCCGGTCTCACCGCCCAGACCCAGCAGCTCGGCATTGACCTGTGTGGCCGTGTGCAGCGCAAAGGCATTGCTCACGCCAACGTACTTGGCAAAGTAAGCCACCTCGCGCCACATGTCGTACTGCGTCACAAACGGGCAGCTCGAGTCCGTGCCCAGACCCACCTTGACGCCGGCATCCAGTGCGGCACGGGCGCTCTCGATGATGCCCGAGCACACGATGTCGCCGTTCTTCTTTTGCGTGTCGGTCGAATGAGTCTTCTCCGGATCGAGCAGCACAAACGGCAGTGCAGGGCTGATCGTGCAGGTCACACTCGGCGCGCGTCCCTCGAGCTGTGTTTCCGCGGCGCCGCGGTACAGCTCCAGAATCTCGGGCGTCAACGGAGCGCCGTGCTCGATCGTATCGACGCCGGCCCGAAGCGCGGCCTTCACGCCCTCGGTGCTCTCGACATGGGCCATGACCGGCAGCCCCACGTCGTGGGCAGCCTTGCACGCCGCCGTGGCAACCTCGACCGGCATGCGCAGCACGCCCGGCTCGCCCACCTCGGTGGCGTCGAACACGCCGCCCGTTACGAACAGCTTGATGACGTCGGCACCGCGCGCATACAGGTCGCGCACCTGTTCGGCTGCCTCGGCGGGACTGTTTGCCACCTGGGCGAACAAGCCTGCACCATGGCCGCCCGGCACCGTGACGCCCGTTCCCGGCGCCACCAGGCGAGGACCTTGATACTTGCCGGCATCGATAGCATCGCGCACGGCAAGATCGGCAAACAGCGGGTCGCCCGCGCCGCGCACCGTGGTCACGCCACTTGCCAGCTGTTGTTGGGCGCTGCCCTTAAGAATGTGGCGCACGATGGCGCGCCCCACGGGATTATCGAGCTTTTTCATCAGCGCACCCGCATCGCCCGCCGAAACCGGCTTGCCCGAACCGCACAGATGCACATGCATATTGATGAGGCCTGGCATGAGATACGCCCCTGCCAGATCGATGACCTCGGCACCTGCAGGCGCCTGCGCCACAGCACTCGGCCCCATCCACGTGATGACACCGCGCTCAACGGCCACGGCCATATCGGGCTGCGGCTCCATATGCTCCGAGCCATCCAGAACGGTCGCATTGATAAACAACGTGGAACGATCGGCAGACGCCATATCGAGCTCCTCCCCCTCAGAAAACTTGAACATCTGTCCATTATTATCCAGTGTAGCCCGATTGCCACAGACATATCGGTTAACGGAGGGAAGAGGGGATGTGGGGGACGGAATACGCTGCAGTCCCACCCCAGCGACACCAGAGAAATATCTCGATCTGTAACAGATACAGGGTTGTTGGGCCCCTTGATGTTACAGATCGAGACATTCGGTCGACGCTTCACCGGTTTGTCTCGATCTGTAACAGTTACGAGCTCAAATAACCTCTAAACGTTACAGATTGAGACAAAACCTCTCAGCGCCCATACCACTGGCGTCTCCACTCCTCAGCCAATTTCGCCTGCCGAGGAATACCCGCCAGCCTCATTTTCTCGACCAGCTTCCCCGGGTCTTTGAGTTCGTTAAACGTAAACCGAAGCACCTTATGCCCGAGCATTGTCAGATGGGACTCCCGTTGACGTTCTGCCACGAATGGGTCGACCGACTCCCGGCCCTCGCCGTTCTGCAAGGTATACTTCCCCTTTCCGTCGAGCTCGCCGATGACACACGTCCCGTCCTCGAGCCTCCAGAAATAATCGACCCGAAACACCTGGCTCGAATCGAGCGAATCGCGAAACTCCACCTGCAACTCCGGAACCGGAAAGCCGTACGCAATAAAGAACGCTCGGAACCGAGACTCGCCGCCGTTTTCGGACAGCCCGTCCGCATACGACGCAATCGCCTGTGCCCTGCGATACCCTCGCCTGCCCTCGCAATCGGCGCGGAGGCGCTCGCACAAATCCCCACGTGATACGCCCTTCGCCCGCAATGCAGAATCGGCGATCGCCAGACCATACGAAAACGGCGCACGCAGCAGACAATCCTCCACCGTGCGCCAAAACGACGTCACCCGCACGCCGTCGACGCGCTCAAGCGCTCCCGCCATCTGAGGACGCAACAACCTGCACCCGCTGCTCAACGTCACCGAACAACCCGTCTTAACAAGAAAACGCGGCCCGAGCAGATCATTCGACACCTCCAGACCCCACAAAAGTGCCGCGTCATAACCCCAAAACGCCCAATCGAGATGAAATTCCGCAAGCCCTTTGATAGTCCTCAGCGCTCGCTCTGCAGGCGTCAATGCATCCCAATCATGCTGAAAACAGAACAGGTACGGCTCGGGCTCCGCGATATCGTCGGTTCCAACATGGCGTCGCAGCCACATGAGCTCGGTATTGTCATGCGTTGCGAGCAGCGCACCTTGCTTGGCCGTCTCCGTGAGCCGCGCGAGCATCCTATTCCGCGCCAACGTGTTGCGAGTCGCATGTTTGTGTTTGAGAACAGTATTAGACACTTTCATCACCACCACGTCAGACAAATGGACCATCGTCACCGTTGCCTCCGCTGACAAATGTCTTGATCGGTAACAGGAAGACAGTCTTTGAGCCTCTAGTTGTTACAGAACAAGATCTTTCGGCAGCCGCCAACCTTCCGTCTCAATCTGTAACAGTTACGGGCCCAAACAGCCGCCAAACGTTACAGATTGAGACAAAGTCAGGGCTGTAGGGCGGCACCAGTCACATCCCCTACTCCCATTCTTGTTCGTAGATGTTGAGGGACTTTACGTAGCGCCCCTGGGCGCCCATGATGTCGCGGACCAGGCGCAAAAAGAAGCTGACGCACGAGGTGTCAAAGCCGTCCTGCAGATCCTCGGGATGCACCGCACCCGGTCCATCGACCGCCGTGTCACTCAGGCGCGCGATGTCATACAGATAGAGCTGTCCCGCCGTCAGCCAGACATCGTCGACGCAAGCGAGACGCACCGCAATCGCGCCGTCGCTCCAATGCTCCTTTTGCACGATATGCGGGTCGTAGACATCAAAGCGACGGTCGGTGCGCGTATCCTTCAGCGCAACCATGCCGTTCGCAGGATCCTTGTCCAAAATGCCAAAGCGCGAGAAATACTGCGTGTCGCGTACCTGCTTGAGCCGCTTGAGCGAGGCAGGCGAAAGCGATGCCGGCGGCTCGTCAACATACAGCTCGAGCAGCGTCTTGCCATGGCGATAGGGGCGCTCGAAGAGCAGCCAATCGGTAAATGCCATGTTGTAGGCCATGATTTCGTTTTGCGAAGGCTCGGTGCAATAGCTGAGCCACGGGTCGACAATGATCTCGAACTGTTCGCGCGCCGGCTCCAAAAACTGGAACTTCCGCAGCATCCAAAAATGGGCCATGTCGGCAATATCGTTGCCGACGGCTTCAGCCAGATGCGCTCGGTCTAAAACGTGGTCAGTCACGGCATCCTCCTCAAACTGATGAACCTCAATTTGAGCTTACGAGGAGGGTGGGCAGCCACGACCAGCGCGGACAAAATAGGCCTCCGACTGCAAACCAGATGCTGACCAAACACTTGACGGGATGCTTGACCGAAAATGCGCACCGCAACAAAACCGCAGGTAAACATAGACGGCCAACCCGCCCTTTTGAGCCAAGCGCCCCCGGCCACCACAGAAACAGCAGAGCACCACAGCTCAAGAAGACGCCGAATGGACACTCGCGCGTCGACAAACAAACGAACCGCTCGCAAAGAGTGTCCCCAACGGCTAGACAAAAAATGACTAGTCATTGGGGACGTTCTTAAATGACTACTTTACAGCTCCAGCGCCTCGGCGACTTCGGCAGCGCAGGCCAGGGCGTCGACCATAGCGTTCACCACGAGCGAGCTGCCGTTACGAGCGTCACCGGCAACATACACCGGCGCGGCATCCGCGGCGACGCCGTCGACACGCGCCGCAAGATGCGAGCTCTCGGCGGCCATCACAGGCAGCGGACGACCAGCAGTGGCAACGGGCACGCCAACGGCGTCGAACACACCGTGCTCCGGGCCCGTAAAGCCGCAGGCGATGAGCACCAGCTGGGCCGGCACCTCGTGCTCGGAGCCCGCGATACGCTCGGGCTTGCCAGCCGACCAATCCAGATCGGCCACGCGCAGGCCCGCGGCCGCGCCCTTATTGTCCAGCAGCACCTCGAGCGTATCCACACCCCAAGCGCGCATCTCGCCGCCCATGGCAGCGATGGCCTCCTGCTGGCCGTAATCGGTCTTCTTCACGTTGGGCCACTGCGGCCAGGGGTTGCTCGCCGCGCGCGCATCAGGCGCCGCCGGCAAGAACTCAAACTGGCGCACGCTGCGCGCACCCTGACGTACCGCGGTGCCCACGCAGTCGTTACCGGTATCGCCGCCGCCAATGACCACGACGTCCAGGCCGCGTGCATCGACGACAGGCTCGCCGCCATCGAGCACCGAGACGGTCGAGGCCGTCAGATAGTCCACGGCATACACCACGCCGGGTGCGTCAATATTCTCAGCAGCCAGTCCACGCGGGGCGCGAGCACCGGCAGCCACCACGACGGCGTCAAAGCCATTGAGCTTGGCCGCCACCGCAGGGTTCGTAACGTCAGCACCCAGCTCAAACACAATGCCCAGCTCGCGCATAAGTGTCACGCGACGCTCGACCACGGACTTCTCGAGCTTCATGTTGGGAATGCCGTACATGAGCAGGCCGCCCGGGCGGTCGTCACGCTCAAACACCGTCACGCGGGCACCGCGACGCGCAAGCTCCCATGCTGCCACCAGACCAGCAGGACCGGAGCCCACCACGGCAACCGTGGGCGCGCCCTCCCCCGCCGGCTCAAAGCGGCGCGGACCGCCGTTGGCCCACTCATGGTCGCTGATCGCGCGCTCGTTGTCGTGAATCGTCGTGGGCTGGCCGTCGACCGAGCCCAGGTTACACGCGGCCTCGCACAGCGCCGGGCACACGCGGCTCGTGAACTCGGGCATAGGCGACTGTCTCTTATACACATCTCCGAGCCCACGAGACTCCTGA
>CABSNS010000098.1:0-5579 GCA_902479105.1 uncultured Collinsella sp.
CGTGGGCTCGGAGATGTGTATAAGAGACAGTTACGAGTCCCATCCGTCGCTACCCCGATCTGGTGGTGCACCGCGTGCTCAAACTGCAGTTGGCCTATGAGCAGCTCGGCGGCAAGGACGCCTTGGTTCGTACGCCGCGGCTGATCGGCAAGGGGCGCGAGTCGCTGCCGCGCATTCTGCCGCAGATCTGCCGCGCATGTAGCGATGCCGAGCGCGCGGCAGATGCCGCCAGCCATGCGACGCAAAAGATCAAGATTGCCCAGTACTATGAGGACCGTCTGGGTGAGCGCTATGCCGGAACCGTCTCGTGGGTTAGCAGCATGGGCCTCTTTGTGCGCTTGGACCTAACACAGGTCGAGGGCCTGGTTTCAATTAAGAGCCTGGGCAACGAGTGGTTCGAGTTCGACGAGGACGCGCTTACGCTGACGGGCGCCGACACGGGGACTCGCTATGAACTGGTCCAGCGCGTGATTATCGAGGTCTCGCGCGTCAATACCACGCGTGGGCACTTGGACTTTAAGCTTATCCATTAGCTAAATCCCGACTCGTGGCGAGAGAGCGGAGGGCGGTCTTTCGGGGCCGCCCTCCGCATTTGAATAGTGGCTACCTTGCCGTCTGCTCGGCCGCCCGCTTACCTGCTATTTGAGAGGTAAAACCTACCAAAATAAACCTGTCCCTTTTGGCAGGTTTACAAGAAAGCGGGGATGAGATGGCGACGGTGTACGGGTATGCGCGGGTGAGTTCGCGCGATCAGAATCTGAATCGGCAGCTGGATGCGCTGGGCGCCTATGGCGTGGGCTCAGCGAATATTTATGCCGACCATGCGAGCGGCAAGGACTTCGATCGACCACATTATCGCGAGCTGTTGCACGTCCTGGGAGACGGGGACGTGCTGGTGGTGCTTTCTATCGACCGACTTGGTCGTAATTACTCCGAGATTCTTGAGGAATGGCGACGCATTACCAAGGAGCTCGGGGTTGCCATTGTGGTGTTGGACATGCCATTGCTTGACACGCGCGCTAGGGCCAGCGGCGCGCCGGATGTGACCAACACCCTGATTGCCGATATTGTGCTGCAACTGCTGAGCTACGTGGCGCAGGTGGAGCGCGAGAATATCCATCGGCGCCAGGCGGAGGGAATTGCAGCGGCGCGGGCGCGAGGGGTTCGTTTCGGTCGACCTCGCAAGCCGTGCCCTCCTCAGTTTGAGCTGGTGCGCGATAGCTATGAGGCAGGCGATATTACCCGCAGCCAGGCAGCAAAGTGCCTGGGCGTGTGCGTGGGGACGTTCGATCGCTGGATGCGCGAGGCGGGGTAGGGGTTTGCGTCGCTTTGTCGCTTCCTGTTGCGATTCAAATTTTGATACGGTGACGATGCCATTTGGGGCTACACTCGCTGATATTCAAAAAAGGAGGTTGGCCCTTGGCGCGCGTAAAACAAATAATCGGATGGACCGCAATTGTTCTGTTCGTTGCAACGCTGGCGGGCATCTGGGTGCTGACGGAGCAAAATGCGGTGGAGACGTCGTTGCTGAGCGAGTCTACCGCGCGTGTGGTTGAGGGCCAGGCTACGGGCGTTCAGGCTGTCGATGCCACGGGTGAAGCTCAGGCGGAGAACGGAATGACCGGGGGCACCGATTCGGCTGCCTCGAATGTCCGGTCTGGCCGACTTGCTTCCATTCGCATGTGGGTGGGCACGAACGTCCGTCGCGTTGCCCATACCGTAGAGTTTTTCTTCGTCGGATTGTTCGCCTCCGTGGTCGTGGTTTGCTTTTCCAGGCGTCCGTGGAGCGTATGCTCCCGTTGCGTGCCCGTATTGCTCTTTTGCGCCGCCTGCTCCGTTGGCGATCAGGTACATAAGATCTTTGTTCCCGGCAGGCATTTCGACGTTATCGATTTAGGATTCGATGCTGCGGGCTATGTCACCGCCATGCTGTTGGTATTGCTGGCAGCGGCGTTGGTGCGCCATGCGACTCGGCCGATCGGCGCCCATGCGAGGCGCTAGCCGGTAACAAACCCGTTTCTGATAATGCGGCCTCGTTGAATTATTTTGTGTCGCGCGTATTTCCGAGCGGTCGGATTTGAGGGGCGAGCGGTAGAACGCTCGCCCTTTGTGCGCCACGATGCGGCACAATGTACCGCAAAAGCTGTTTGTATCCGGTACGAATCGTTCGTTGGTCTTTAATTCTTCTCAACGGAGGTGTTTGAGATGGCAAACGGATTGCTTTTGCGGCTTCGCGAGCGTGAGCTCAGCGCGAGCCCGGCGGAACGCAATGTCATCGCATATGTAAGCGCTCATCCGCACGAGGTGGTCGGGCTGTCCGTCCGCGGTCTTGCCGATGTCACGTTCTTCTCGCCCTCGAGCATTTTGCGCTTTTGCAAGCGTTTGGGTTTTGCGGGCTACAAGGAGTTCCAGCGCGAACTGATTGCCGAGCTGGCGCTCTTAGGTGACAAGAAAGACGTAGCCCTCGAGGACATCTCCATGGATGACAGCGTCGAACGTATCGTGGGGAAGGTGATGAAAAGCAACGTGCGCACGATCGAGGCGACGGCGCGAACGCTCGATTACACCGTCTTGGAGCGATGCGCGGCCTATCTTAAGCGGGCACGTGCGGTCAATCTGTTCGGTATCGGTGCCTCTCGTTTGGTCGCGCACGATCTGGCGCAAAAGCTCATGCGTGTCGACAAAGAGTGCCATCTGTACGACGACTGGCATGATCAGCTCTTATGTGCCAAGAACATGCATGAGGGCGATATGGCAATCGCCTTTAGCTACTCGGGCTTGACGCAAGAGGTGCTGGACTGCACCGCCGAGGCTCAACGTCACAACTGTCCCGTTGTGGCCGTTACCAAAGTAGATGGATCATCCAAGCTTGCCACCATGGCCGATGCCGTGCTCGGCGTTGCTGCGAGTGAACCCTTGGTCCGCAGCGGTGCCATGGCTTCGCGTATGGCCCAGCTTATGGTTGTCGATGCCCTTTACGCTGCTTACGTTGCCAGCGACTACGAGCGGGCGACGCATGTCATTAAGCAAAACTACATCGAGAAACAGGAAAGATGAGGTGAATGAAATGCTCGATTTAACAAAATTCACGACCGAACAGCGTAATCAAAGGTCAATGGACCTCGATACGATGACATCGCTGCAAATCGTCACGACGATGAACGATGAGGATCTTCGTGCCGTCCAGTCGGTCACGAAAGTGTTGCCCCAGGTTGCCACAGCAATCGACTGGGCTGCTGAGGCACTCGAGCGCGGCGGGCGCGTCTTTTACATGGGCGCGGGCACCAGCGGTCGTCTGGGCGTACTCGACGCTTCGGAGTGTCCGCCCACGTTTGGCGTGTCACCCGATCTGATTGTCGGGCTCATTGCCGGAGGCGAGACGGCGTTTATCAAGGCTGTCGAAGGTGCCGAAGACAGCGATGAGCTTGGCGCGAACGACCTGCGAGAGCGTGGACTCTCGGACAAGGATCTTGTCGTTGGCCTGGCGGCAAGCGGCCGTACTCCTTATGTGGTGGGCGGCCTTGCGTACGCCAAGGCAACTGGGTGCAAGACCATTGCAATTGCCTGCAACCAAGGGTCGAAGATCGGGGAGAGCGCAGATCTTGCCATTGAGCCCGTGCCCGGTCCCGAGGTGCTGACCGGCTCAACGAGGCTCAAGGCGGGAACGGTTCAAAAGCTCATTCTCAACATGATTTCGACCGGTGCCATGGTCAAGATCGGCAAGGTATACCAAAACCTGATGGTCGATGTGCAGCAGACGAACGAGAAGTTGGTGGTGCGCGGCCAGAACATCGTGATGGAGGCGACCGGCTGCACGCGCGAGCGCGCCGTTCAGGCGCTTGCAGATGCCGGCGGCCATGTAAAAACCGCTATTGTCTCGGTACTGTTGGACTGCGATGCCGAGCAGGCTACGGTAGCTCTTGAGCGGGCGCGAGGCCATGTCCGTGCTGCGGTGAGTGGCCATGAGAAGAGCAATGCCGACGCCCAATAGGTGCGCGGCGTGAGCTGATATGACATCCAGACGAGATACCCAATACAAGGAGGAGTTATGACGAACAAAGAGCTGGCTCAAAAGCTGCTGGACCTTTTGGGCGGTAAAGACAACGTGCTGGCAAACGCGGCGTGCATGACGCGCCTGCGCGTGACCGTCAAAGACGCGGGCAACGTCGACACGGAGGGCATTAAGGCACTCGACGGCGTGATGGGCCTGGTCGAGGACGACACGATGCAGATCGTGCTGGGTCCGGGCAAGGTGAATAAGGTGCTCGAGGAGTTCTCCAAGCTCACTGGCCTTGCGAAAGGCGTTGCCGACGAGAGCGTGGTTGACGCTGCGGCCACAAACAAGGCCGCGCAGAAGGCCAAGTACGAGTCTAAGCCGGTTCAGGCCTTCCTCAAAAAGATTTCCAATGTCTTCGTCGCCCTGCTTCCCGGCATCATTGCGGCTGGCCTCATCAACGGTATCTGCAACGTCATTAACGTCTCGACGGCAGGCGCGCTTGCAGGCGAGTGGTGGTACCAGGGCATTCGTTCCATGGGCTGGGCCCTGTTTGCCTATCTGCCCATTTTGGTGGGCTATAACGCGGCACGTGTGTTTGGTGGCTCCGCTGCGCTGGGCGGCATCGCCGGCATGATGTGTATCGCCAACAGTGCCATGCCCCTGCTTGCGCCTGGCGCGGCTGATCCTGCCACTGCCATTCTGCTGCCGCTCACCAGTGCGCAGTACAACCCCGCAGCGGGCGGCATGATCGCGGCTCTCATCGCTGGCGCATTTTTTGCCTGGATGGAGCGTCAGATTCGCAAGGTTATGCCCAACGCACTCGACACGTTCTTGTCCCCGCTGCTGGTGCTCATCATCGGCGCCTTTGCTCTGATGCTCGTCATCTAGCCGGTTGGCGCATGGCTGACGACTGCCATCTTTAGCGTTTTGACCTTTATCTTCGAGAAGCTGGGCGTCCTGGGCGGCTATATCCTGTCGGCAGGCTTCTTGCCGCTGGTGTCCGTCGGCCTGCATCAGGCGCTCACGCCGATCCACGCTATGCTCAACGATCCCGACGGCGCTACCAAGGGTATCAATTACCTGCTTCCCATCCTTATGATGGCTGGCGGCGGCCAGGTCGGTGCCGGTTTGGCGCTGTACTTTAAGACCAAGAACGCCAAGCTCAAGAAGTACGTCGCAGAGTCCATTCCCGTTGGAATCCTGGGTGTGGGCGAGCCTCTGATATATGCTGTTACGCTGCCGCTCGTTCGTCCGTTTGTGACGGCCTGTCTGGGTGCCGGATTTGGCGGCGCGCTCGCGGCGCTGCTTCACATCGGCACGGTTTCTCAGGGCGTTTCCGGTCTGTTTGGCCTGCTGATCGTCGTTCCTGGCCAGCAGCTCGGCTACGTTGCCGCTATGCTGCTTGCCTATGCCGCCGGCTTTGTCCTGACGTGGTTCTTTGGCGTCGACGAGCAGAAGATCAACGAGTTCTTTGGCGAGTAGTTTGATATCGCGAGCCGTGTTGCTCGGGGTTCGCGGCGCGCGGCAGATTTCTTGATGCTATGGTTGTGCCGGCGGGGCTAACTGCTCCCTGTCTCTTATA
>CABSNS010000099.1:0-5423 GCA_902479105.1 uncultured Collinsella sp.
CGAGATGCTCAGGAGTCTCGTGGGCTCGGAGATGTGTATAAGAGACAGCAACGATGACAACCGTCCGTGGTGTCATGTTGGGAACGCTGGCGATAACATTCGCCTCGTACTCGGTACCCAGGGCGAGTGATGTAAAGTAGCCGGTAAACGAGGCGACCAGGCAGTAGATGCCCGCGGTGTAGTCGATCTTGCCGATAAAGCACATCTCCATGCCAAAGAAAGCTCCGGCAAGGGGCGAACCGAATACGGCGCCAAAGGCCGACGAGATGCCGGCGAGCATGAGGTCGTGGTGGTCATGCTTTTTAAGGTGGGCGAGGCTCGAGATGTTGCTGGCGATGGTGCCGCCAATCTGAACCGCGGCTCCCTCGCGACCGGCCGATCCACCCGTTAGGTGCGTGAGCGTGGAGCAGACGAAGGTGAGGACGGCCATGCGCATATGGATGAGGCGTGTGCCCAGGGCGGAGTCAATGACCAGGTTGTTGCCACGCTTGGCGGCGAGACCGTGGTTCTTGTAGACCCACGCGGTGGCCATACCCACGATGGGGAGCAGGGCGTACACCCACGAATGGTGCTCGCGATAGTCGGTCGCGATATTCAACGAGGCCAAAAACGCCCAAGCGGCAACGCCCATGGCGAGCGAGACGATGACGACGAGTACGAGTAACTTAGCGCTCGCGAGTAGGTTGCGGGCGTTGCGGCGCGTGTCGGCAGCCAAGAGCTGCTCGGAGCGGGTGATCTGATGCCTGCCTGCCGTGATGATGTCGTTCAGGGAGAAAAAGCCGCCGTCGTCGAGCGGCTGGGAATGATCCTGCGCCTCGTTTGCGCTTTCGGGTTTGTCGTTATGAGCCATACGTTCCTCTTTTAGGTTGCAACGCAAGCATTATAAAACGCGGCAAACGCGACGAGCCGGTGGGTTGGTTTCCATTCTGTTTCGCAGCCTGCAACCGACAGGTGTATTTGCGGGTACAGGCCGAGTCGCGGTCGTGCGTCGGGGGATTATACTGAGACAAGCATAAAGAATTGGCGCTCCTGTTGTGCGCCGTGGCATTAAGAGGTACATATGGCAGAGAAACTCATTCCGCTGGATGACGCACAGTCGATTGTCCTGTCGCACGTTGCTCCGACGGATCTCATCGAGATTCCCGTGTGGCAGGCGGCTGGTTTTCCCTTGGCCGAGGACGCGGTGGCCGATATCGATATCTCGCCGTTTGCCAACAGCGCTATGGACGGATATGCCGTGCGCGCAGCCGATCTTGCTGCGGCCGCCGGTGACACTCCGGTGACGCTCTCCGTCGTAGGACACGAGGCCGCGGGCCATGTCTTTGAGGGTACAATCGGCGCGGGCGAGACCGTCCGCATCATGACGGGCGCGCCGGTGCCCGAAGGTGCCGATGCCGTAGTGAAGTACGAGATCGTCGACGTACTCGATGGCGACGGCAACGAGGGCTCGCACGTTCGCTTCTCGGCGCCTGCCAAGGTAGGGGAGAACGTTCGCTCTGCCGCCGAGGAGGCCCATGCCGGCGATGTTGTGATGCATGCCGGCGAGGTCGTGGCTCCGGCCGGCGCCGGCCTGCTGGCAAGCGCCGGTTACGCGAGCGTGAAGGTCCATGCCGCTCCGCGCGTGGGCATTATCTCGCTGGGCACGGAGCTGGTCGCGCCGGGTGAGCTGCCGGCGCGCGGGCAGATTCGCGACTCCAACTCCTCGGCGCTGATGGCCGAGGCGCTCGATGCCGGCGCCGAGCCCGTGTTCTACGGTATTGCGCCCGACGATGAGCAGGCGATTGGCGAGCTGGTGCATCGCGCCACGCGAGAGTGTGATTTTGTCATTACGAGCGGCGGCGCCTCGGCGGGCGATTACGACTACGTGACGGCGCTCGTCCGGCGCGAGGGCGTGGTGCTGTTCGATCGCATCTCGATGCGTCCGGGCAAGGCCATCACGTTTGGCTTGCTCGGGGGCAAGCCCTACCTAGGGCTTTCAGGCAATCCGGCCGCGGCGTATGTGGGCTTTGAGATGCTCGCCCGTCCGGCGATTCGCAAGATGCGCGGCTTTGCCGAGGGCGTGCGTCCCGTGCAGCAGGCGACGCTCACGCACGGCGTGAAAAAGCGCCAGGACCGACGCTTCTTCGATCGCGCCACGGTTTTGCGCGACCCCGAGACCAGTGAGCTGTTGGTGACCGAGGCCAAGACGCAGAATTCGGCGCTGCTCGGCACGATGCAGCGGTCCAACTGCCTGCTGCGTATTGACGAAGGACCGTGCGAGCTCAAGGCGGGCGACGTCGTGGATGTCGTGCGTGTCGACCTGCCCGAGGGCACGGTGTTGTAGGAGGAAGACTATGGAGTTGAAGATTTCGATCGTGACGTGCTCGGATACGCGCGATCTTGCTCAGGACGAGGCTGGAGCCGCACTCGAGGAACTTATCGAGGCGCAGGGCTGGACGGTCGTCTCACATGTGGTCGTGCGCGACGACGCCAGCGAGATCGGTGATGCCATTGTGGAAGCTGCCGATGAGTGCCACGCCAACGTCGTCCTCACCTGTGGCGGCACGGGACTTTCGATGCGCGACGTGACGCCCGAGGCGACGCGTGCCGTCTGCGACCGCGATGTGCCGGGTATTGCAGAGGCAATCCGTGCGTACTCCATGACCAAGACGCGCCGCGCTATGCTCTCGCGCGCCGTGTGCATGCAGCGTGGGCATACGCTTGTCATCAACTTTCCGGGATCCACGAAAGCGGCCCGCGAAAGCTGGGAGGCCGTGAGCGATCAGCTGGAGCATGCGGCCCAAATGACGGCGGGCGGCGGACATACCAAATAAGCGGTTTACCTGCGGCGGGGCGACCTGAACGGCTGCTCCGCCTTTGTTTTCCGCCGAAGCGACGCCGAGGTGCACGGCAACTCGAAACTATATTCTCTAGTGAGAATAATTTCTCATTATAATTATTCGCGCGGAAGTATAATCTAGTAACAGAATAAAGCCTGCGGCGGGGTGCCCGGGCATAGCGTTCGAAAGGGTTGAATATGTTCGATATGATTTCTCGCCGCGGATTCGTCTCGCTTTCTGCTGCCGCTGCCGCCGGCCTTGGCCTTGCCGGCTGCTCGGGCAACAAGACGTCCGAGCCCGCTGGTTCCGATGCCGGCTCCGTCAAGTCTTCCTCTAAGAAGAAGGCTGTCGAGCTGCAGGTCTTTGCCGCTAACTCGCTCGAGAAAGCTCTGCCCGAGGTTCAGGAGCTCTACACCGAGCAGACCGGCACCACGTTTGCCGACACGCAGTTTAAGGCGTCTGGCGACCTTGTCGAGCAGATGCGCGCCGGTGCCGCCGTCGACGTGCTCATCACGGCCTCCAAGGGCACCATGGACGACGCCGAAGCCGCCGAGCTCGTCGATGCCGACACGCGTGAGGACATGTTCGTCAACGACCTCGTGATCATTCGCGCCGAGGGCTCCGATACTAAGGTCGAGGCCATCGCCGACGTCGCGAATCTGGACGGTAAGATTGCCATCGGCGACGCCAAGACCGTCCCCGCCGGCAAGTACGCCAACCAGGCCCTGGCCTCCGTGGGCCTCTACACCGGTACCGAGGGCGACGACGGCGAGTATGCTCCCGAGATCGCCGACAAGGTGGCCCTGGCCGACAAGGTCGGCACTGCTGCGTCTTACGTCTCTACGGGCGACTGCGTGGCTGGTTTTGTCTACAGCTCCGACATCTTCCGCTACGACGGCATCGAGGAAGCCTTTGTGTGCCCCGAGGACTCGCACAAGCCCATCGTGTACCCGGGTGCCGTTGCCGAGAGCTCCGAGCACGCCGACAAGGCCAAGGCGTTCATCGACTTCTGCCTGACCAACAAGAAGGCCCAGAAGATTTGGGCCAAGTACGGCTTTGAGCTTTCCGCGTAGTGCGGCTTGGCGCGATAATTCCATCGTTTTGTTTTTCACTTCGTCCTTGTATTCGCTTGGAGCTTTTCGTGCTTAATAGATTCCGCATGCTTGTTGCCTGTGCTTTGACCTTCGCGCTTTGCTGGGTGCCGGGATTTGCGTTTGCCGGGGACGCTGAGCACGGGGCCCAGGTTGCTGCGACCGCTCATGGGCTTTCCTATGGGATCGAAGGTTTTGAGCGGTTGGCCAAGGGGACCGCTCGTGCCATGGAGGGCCAGCCTGAGGGCTACCGGTTTCCCGTTGACGAGGACGTGGACCTTGTAGTGGCGCCTGCCGCCGATCGCGTTGTGGCGTGGATATCGCCCAAGGCGGTCGAGAAGTATGGGTTGGATCCGCAGGACAACGAGTGCGTATCGGGTCTCAAGGCCCTCGTCTGTGAGCTCGACAGCGCAAACTGCATGGGAGGTGCGCAGCTGGGGGACGTGGATCTTCCTTGGTATGTCACGGCGGAAACAACGTTTGATGCCGGCGGGTATACCTATAGCTTTGACGAGCGCGGTGCGGATGGGGACCGCTATGTGGTGATTGCATCAGCCTCGGGTGATGCCAAGGGCGGCGCGCGTTGGCTTGATAGCGCTCAAATGGTAGAGGCATCGTCTGTCGTGTTGCGGGATGAGCAGGGCCCCTTGACCTCCTTGGCCTCCTTTTTGGGCGACATCGACTATCGTCCGTTTTGGGTGTCTATCAAAACGAGCGGCCTCGCCCTGCTGATCTCCTTTGCGCTGGGCCTGTTTGCCGCATGGAAGACCATGGGTACCTCGAGCCGCGTGAAGGGTTTGCTTGATTCGGTCTTTACGATTCCTATGGTGCTGCCGCCCACGGTGTGCGGCTTTTTGCTGCTTATGCTGTTTGGACGTTCGACCGGGGTCGGCCAGTGGCTTATCGCGCACGGCATCTCAATCGTCTTTACGTGGCCCGCGGCGGTGATATCTGCCGTGGTGGTGTCGTTCCCGCTCGTCTATCGTACGGCACTCGGAGCCTTCGAGAGCCTCGACACACAGATGCTCGATGCGGCGCGCACGCTGGGATGGTCCGAGCGTCGCATCTTTACCAAGCTTATGATGCCGCTTGGCTGGCCTTCTATTGCCGCCGGCACGGTGCTCGCCTTTGCCCGCGCGATGGGCGAGTTTGGCTGCACGCTGTTCTTTGCGGGCAACTACGCCGGTATTACGCAGACCATTCCCATCGCCATCTACTTTGAGTGGATGGGCGGCAACACGTCGGTGGCCCTCTTTTGGGTCGCCATCGTTATCGTGTTCAGTTTCCTGGTCATCCTGTTCATCAATATGTACACCGCTCATTCGCAAAAGTACCGCGAGCGGGGCCTTTCCCGTGAGGAGCGCAAGCAGGGCAAAGATCTCGCCGGACAGGGCGATTCACTCGACCCGGCGGGCGGCGATGCCTTGCGCATCGATCGCGAGGCGCTGGCTGAGCTTATGCGCGATGATGCAGCACCGCAGGGAGGTCGATAAGCTATGTCGCTCGTTTTGGA
>CABSNS010000100.1:0-5394 GCA_902479105.1 uncultured Collinsella sp.
CTTGCCTGCGTGCGTGCCCGCGATGCGTACGCGCCCGTGGTGGCACAGGTCGCATCCGAGCGCGAGCGCGAGTTGTGTGCCCTGCGCGCAATGGCTGCCGAGGGTCTGCCCGTGGAGGCGTGGCCGAGCGCGGCGAACTTTGTGCTTGTGCGCACGCCGCATGCCACGCGCGTGCGCGAGCGTCTGCGCGACGAGTATTCAATTTTGGTGCGCGACTTTAGTTACGCGCCGGGGCTCGCGGACTGTCTGCGCATTACCGTAGGCACCCCGCAGGAAAACGACGAGGTGCTGGCCGCGTTTGCCGCGCTGGTGAAGGAGGAGATGTAGATGGACCGCTATGCCGAGGTGACCCGCAAGACGGGCGAGACCGACATTGTCGTAAAGCTCGACCTGGACGGATCTGGCGTGTGCGATATCTCGACCGGCGTGCCGTTTTTCGACCACATGCTCAACGCTTTTGGCCGCCATGGTCTGTTCGATCTGACGGTGCACGCGGTGGGCGACGTCGAGGTCGATGCGCATCACACCGTCGAGGACACAGGTATTGTGCTGGGCGAGGCGTTTTGCCGGGCGCTGGGCGACAAGGCGGGCATTACGCGCTTTGCCGACGCGGCGATCGCCATGGACGAGACGCTCGTGATGGCTGCTGTTGATATTTCGGGCCGCGGGCAGGCCTACTGCGAGCTGCCCGTGCCGACCGAGCGCGTGGGCAGCTTCGATACCGAGCTGGCCGTCGAGTTCTTCTACGCCTTTGCGCGCGATGCCAAGCTCACGCTGCACGTGCGCGAGCTGGTGGGCGGCAACTCGCATCACATTATCGAGGCCGCCTTTAAGGCCGTGGGCCGCACGATGCGCCGCGCCTGCGAGCTGGACCCCCGCGTGCAGGGCATTCCCAGCACCAAGGGCTCGCTGTAACCGCCACAAAGGCAAAAACCACCACGAAAGTGCCTGTCCCCTTTGTGGTGGTTTTGGATGATGGGAAGAGGAGGGTCGCGTGGGCGAACCGAAGATCGTGGTGGTCGACTACCACAAGGGCAACTTGTCGAGCGTTGCGCGCGGGCTTGCGCGCGCCGGTGCCGCCGCCTGCACGTCGGACGATTCGGAGCAGATCCGCAATGCCGACGGCCTGGTCATCCCGGGCGTGGGCGCGTTCTATGACGCGATTGCCTTTATGCGCCAAAGCGGCGAGGCGGCGGCCGTGCTCGACGCCGTTGCCGCCGGAACTCCGTTGCTCGGCATCTGCCTGGGCCTTCAGTTGTTTTTTGAGCGCGGCAACGAGGGCGTTCCTGCGAGCGAGAGCGCGGTCGCCGACGGCAACGCCTCCGAGCGGGCCGGTGCCCTCTGGGTCGATGGCCTGGGTATTATGCGCGGTTCGTGCACGCGCCTGGAGTCGAGCCGCCTGAAGGTGCCGCACGTGGGCTGGGACCAGGTGCACATGACGCCCGCCGGTGCGGCCGATCCGCTGCTTACTGGTTTTGCCGAGGGTGCCAACATGTACTTCACCCACAGCTACGCGGTGGCCGACGATGCCGATGCCGCCGATGTGCTGGCGCGCACGCACTATACGCGGAGCTTCCCGTGCATCGTGCGCCACGGCAACGTGTGGGGCTGTCAGTTCCATCCCGAGAAATCCTCCGCGCTGGGTCAGCGCATCCTTAAGAACTTCGTCAACATCGTCGAGGAGGCCGGCCGATGATCCTGTTTCCCGCAATCGATCTGATCGGCGGCAAGGTCGTGCGCCTGGAGCGCGGCGACCGGAACCGCTGCAAGGTATATTCCGACGATCCCGTGGCAGTTGCCCGCTCGTTTGCCGAGCAGGGCGCGAGCTGGGTGCACGTCGTCGACCTGTCCGCTGCCTTTGGCGAGGACGAGGACGCGTGCGCTGCCAACTCGGCAGCAATCGAGGCCATCTGCGGCGTCGGCGGTCTGTCCGTGGACGTGGGCGGCGGCGTCCGCTCGCTTGCACGCATCGACGAGCTGGCCGGCTACGGTGCGCGCCGCATCGCACTAGGCACGGTGCTCGTGACCGAGCCGGGTTTTGCCGAGGTGGCGGCCCAAGGCTTTGGCGAGCTGTTGGTGGCAGATATTGCCGCACGCGACGGCCAGGTCAAGGTGAATGGCTGGCGTGACGGCGCGGGCGTGGCGCTCGACGACGCCGTGGCGCAGCTTTCCGAGCTGGGTTTTAAGCATCTGGTGTATACCGACATTGCGCGCGATGGCATGCAGACGGGCATCGATGTGGCGGCGTATCGCCATGTGGCCGAGGTCGCGGGCTTTCCCGTCGTGGCATCGGGTGGCATCTCGACGCTCGACGACATCCGCGCGCTGGCCGCAGTGGGTGAGGGCGCGATTGAAGGTGCCATTACCGGTCGCGCGCTCTACGAGGGCAACTTTACGCTGGTACAGGCGCTGACCGCCGCCCGAGGGGAGGAGTAGCCCATGCTTACCAAACGTGTGATTCCCTGCCTGGACGTCAAGGACGGCCGTGTGGTCAAGGGCGTCAACTTTGTGAGCTTGCGCGATGCGGGCGATCCGGTGGAGCTGGCGCGCGCCTACGACCGCGAGGGTGCGGACGAGGTCGTCTTTCTGGACATTACCGCCACGAGCGATAACCGTGCGACGACTATCGAGATGGCGGCGCATGCGGCCGAGGAGCTCGCCATTCCCTATACCGTGGGCGGCGGCTTTCGCGACCTGGCGGGCATGCGCACCATGGTTGCCGCCGGTGCTGACAAGGTGTCGCTCAACTCTGCCGCCGTGCGCGACCCGTCGCTGATTAGCCAGGCTGCCGCGGCGTTTGGTAGCCAGGCCGTGGTCGTGGCGATCGATGTCAAGCGCGTCGGTTTGCCCGGCGCATCTGGTGCCGACAAGTGGGAGGTCTTCACGGCGGGCGGCCGCAACGCCACGGGCATCGACGCGGTGGCGTGGGCCGAGGAGGCGGCTCGTCGCGGTGCCGGCGAGATCTTGCTTACCAGCATGGATCGCGACGGCACCAAGGCCGGCTTTGACCTGGCGCTCACCCGCGCCGTGGCACGTGCGGTGCCGATTCCGGTGATTGCGAGCGGCGGCGTGGGCACGCTCGAACATTTTGCCGAGGGCGTGATCGAGGGCGAGGCCGATGCCGTGCTGGCGGCCAGCGTCTTTCACTTTGGGACGTTCAGCATTCGCCAGGTGAAGGAGTATATGGCATCGCAGGGAATTCCCGTGAGATTGGATTTCTAAATGGAACAGGTGACAATCGCGGCTGATCTTACATACGACGCCCGCGGGCTGATTCCTTGTGTGGTTCAGCAATATGACACTGGTGAGGTGCTTATGGTTGCTTGGATGAACGAGGAATCGGTGGGACTGACGCTCAAGACCGGGACCACGTGGTTTTGGAGTCGCAGCCGCCAGGAGCTCTGGAACAAGGGCGCGACGAGCGGCAATATGCAGGAGGTCAAGGAACTCTGGGCCGACTGCGATAACGATACACTGCTGGTCAAGGTCGACTCGCCGGGTCCGGCCTGCCACACCGGCAACCGTACCTGCTTCTTTAAGAAACTCGCGTAGGGCGGGCGCTCGATTAGACGCTCGGCCACCAGAAAGGATTGAACTATGGGTGTGCGCACCGCAAACGTTCAGGATGGAAATATCGGTGAGACGTTGACAGGTCTGGCCGAGGTGATTCACGGTCGTCGTGATGCGTCGCCACAGGAGAGCTACACCGCTCGTCTGTTGACCGACGTCGAGGACGAGCTGCTCAAGAAGCTTGCCGAGGAGGCGAGCGAGGTCATCATGGCCTGCAAGGATAACGACCACGATCACATTCGCTATGAGGCCGGCGACCTGGTCTACCACTTGCTCGTGACGCTTGAGCGCTACGGCATCACCCTCGACGAGTTGGCCGGCGAACTCAACGCCCGCCGCCACTAGTCGTTTGGGACAGTCTTTGTTGGTGTAACGGGGTCATGGAAGTTGCGGTGAAATAGGGACTGTTTAAGCGCTTCATCAGGCAAAACAATCCCTATTCCACCGCAACTTATGAAGGGATGGTTAGGCGAGGGGCGTGGACTCCCATTCTCCGGTGAGGTGGGGGATATCGTAGGTTCGATAACCGCAGTCGTAGGCGTGGGCCTGGGCCTCGCGGATGCTCCAGCAGATATCGCAGGCGCGGTGCGCGTCCGAGCCAAAGGTGATCGGCACTTCGGCATGGGCAAAGCAGCGCAAAAGACTGGTTGCGGGGTAGTAGTCGTCCAAGCCCTTGCGCGGCGCGGCGGTCGAAACCTCAACGCGGCGGCCTGTATCGTGTGCGCACTCTGCCATCTGCTCCCAAAACGGTGCGGGGTCAAAGTCGGGCGCAAACCCTTCCTTCGAAAAGCGCATGACCAGGTCGGGGTGGGCCATCACATCAAAGTTGAGTGAACTTTCGCAAGCACGGCACCAGTCGTCGACGTAGCGCTCCCACACGCCGCGCACGCCCAGGTTTTCCCAAACGTGCAGGTTGGTGTCATCGTCGATCCAACCGCAGCACGAATCGGGCGTATCGGGACGAGCGACGTCTTCTGTCCCCGTCGTGCCCGCAGCGCCTGCCGCAATATCGCCGGGGTCGCCAATCCAGTGCACGCTGCCCAAGCGTACTATGGCACCCGCGGACCAGCGCCCAACCAAAGGCTCGCAGCCCTCGTACCAGTCGCATTCAAAGCCATAGATAAGCTCGAGCTCCGGCGCGATCTGCGCGGCGAGTTTGCGGGCGTCCTCAAAGGCCAGACGATGTGCCGGCAGGTCACCCTCGACGACTTGCACCTCGCAGTTAGCATCCATGCTGGCAGGTAGGGTGAGGTGGTCGGTCGAGACCATGACGCGGCAGCCGGCGGCGGCAGCAGCGCGGACGTTGTCCTCAAACGAGGCATGGCCGTCCGAAAACGAGGTATGGGTATGGCAATCGATCAGAGGGCATGCGGGCATGGCGACTCCTTTGCATTTGGTGAATCCGCTCCATTGTAATGGCGCAGCCTCGGCGCGTCGTGCGCGCGGGGTGCCGAAATCGACTGGAAAGGGTGCGCGGTGCGACCTCGCTTGCTCTCAAAACATGTACGTCAGCCTCCAAAACCGACAAAAAATGACATGTTTGGAGGCTGATGTACATGTTTGGATAGGAGCGAGGGCGGCGACGGACGAAAGTCACGCCTGTGCCACGTCCGATGTGCTAGCGTTTGGATGAACAAAACGAGCCCGCGCGGAAAGGATCCGGACCGTATGCAATGCGATAGCACATCCCCGCTGTCCCGCGAGACCGATGCGCCCGAGACCATCGTCAAGCTGGAATGCGACATCGACGACGCGTCGCCCGAGGTGCTCGCCTACGCTGCCGACCGCCTGCGCGAGGCGGGTGCGCGCGAGGTGCATCTGTCT
>CABSNS010000101.1:0-5384 GCA_902479105.1 uncultured Collinsella sp.
GTTTAGCCTGGTGCGAAAAGTGGCACCATGGCTGATCCTACCTGCCATGATCGGCGGCGCGGCGCTGCTCGCCGACGGCATCCTCACTCCCGCGGTCACGGTCACCACAGCCATCGAGGGCCTGCGTACCATCGAGTGGGGCCACGCGCTGCTTGGCGACGGCCAGACCAACGTCATCATCATCACCATCATCATTATCTGCGGCCTATTTGCCATGCAGCGCGCCGGTACCTCGTCGATCGGCAAGCTGTTCGGCCCGCTCATGACGTTGTGGTTCCTGTTCCTGGCAGGCGCCGGCCTGTTCAACATGCTCGGCAACCCGTCCATCCTGCGCGCGCTCAACCCCATCCGCGGCATCATGTTCCTGTTCTCGCCCATCAACCACTCGGGCATCATGGTGCTCGGCTTTGTCTTTCTGTCGACAACCGGTGCCGAGGCGCTCTACTCGGACATGGGCCACGTGGGCAAGGCAAACATCTATGCATCCTGGCCGTTTGTTAAAGCGGCCCTCATCCTCAACTATCTGGGTCAAGGCGCTTGGCTGCTCGCCAATAACTCCAACCCCCAGATGCTCGCAATGGATATCGTCAACCCGTTCTATATGATGCTCCCCGAGCCCCTGCGCCCCTTTGCCATCGTGCTTTCGGCCGTGGCGGCCATCATCGCCTCGCAGGCGCTCATCACCGGCTCGTTCTCGCTGGTATCCGAGGCAACCCGTCTCAATCTCATGCCGCACCTGCGCATCCACTACCCCAGCGACACCAAGGGTCAGCTCTATATTCCACTCGTCAACAACATCATGTGGGTCGGCTGCATCTTCATTGTGCTGCTGTTCCAGAACTCCGAGCGCATGGAGAGCGCCTATGGCCTCGCCATTACCGTGACCATGCTTATGACCACCACGCTGCTGACGAGCTATATCGCCGGCATCCTCAAGCACAAGCTGGGCGCCTGCGTCTTCGCCCTGCTCTTCGGTGCCATTGAGCTGTGCTTCTTCGCCTCGTGCCTCACCATGTTCTTTGACGGCGGCTACGTAATGATCTTCTTGGCCTCGCTGCTGTTTGGCCTTATGTACGTGTGGCGCCGCGGCACCGCCATCGAGCGCACGCAGACGATCCTGCTGCCCGTCTCCAAGTACATCGATCAGCTCAACCGCCTGCGCAACGACGAGACCTATCCCGTGCTCGCCGACAATCTGGTATTTCTCACCAACAGCCCCGACCCGCTCACGCTCGACCGCGACGTGCTTTATTCCATCCTGGACAAGCACCCCAAGCGCGCCAAGGCATATTGGTTCATCAACGTGCACGTTACCGACGAGCCCTATACGCATGAGTATTCCGTTGAGACCTTTGGCACAGACTTCCTGTTCCGCGTGCGCTTGGACCTGGGCTTTAAGGTCAACCAGCGCATCAACGCCTACCTGCGCCAGATCGTCGGCGACCTGATGGCATCGGGTGAGTTGCCGCCGCAGCATCACACCTACTCTATCTACGAGACACGCGGCAACGTGGGCGACTTCCGTTTTTGCATGCTGCGCAAGATGCTTGCCCCCGAAACGGACATCAACCGCAACGACCACCGTGTGATGGCCATCAAGTACGCCGTCCGCCGCGCCTGCGGAAGCCCGGCGCGCTGGTACGGTCTTGAGAACTCGGCCATCATCATCGAGTACGTGCCGTTGTTTGCCCGCATGCGCCCGGCCGTTAAGCTCGTGCGCACCCAGGTGCCGCTCGAGGTTCAGATTGAAGAGGCCGAGGAAATGGAAGTCGACATCTTCTCGGACGACTTGGTCAACGGCAACGAGGCCGGTAGGGACATGAACATCGATCCCACCGAGCTGCTCGAGAGCGTTGCCGATACGCCCGAACAGCAACTCGACGGACTCGAGAGCACCCAGTTCAACGACGCCAACTTCTAACACGCCACCAGCCATTGACGACAACGGCCTCGCATCTCATAAGAGGTGCGAGGCCGTTTTATGTCGCAACGGACCAGTGAGCTACGAACGGCGCGGCTCGGGAACCACGAGCCTATCGGGGCTCGCGCCCTCGGCATCCATCAGGCTCACGTAGCGAATCGACGGATCCCCATACATCGCGTAGTAATAATTGCCCGTGCGCGCGCTAAAGCATCCGGTGTAGATAGTCTTCTCGAACTTGCCATCGCCCATCCTGGACGCTCCCTCGATCATCACCACGCCCTCGAGCGAGCGGAACATGCGAACGACGTTTTCGGTCTCGCTCTCCTTTTGCGGGTAATTAGCATTGAGGTACGCCGCCTTTACAAAACGGCTCGGCGAATAGCAATCGCCCGGAATGCCGCGCATGCCGGCACCGGCTCCATAGGGCTTAAGCTCGGCGCCACGCCATGTCGCCGTCTGCGGAAAATCGCTTGTGGCGGTGATATAGGTGCGCAGGTTTTCCATGTGCCACGGGAAGGTCGGCTGGTTGGCAAGGGTGTCGACCGGATCGTCGTATACATGCAGGCCGTCAGCCATCATCTCAATCACGATGCTGCGCTGGCTGTCGCCGATAATCCAATGGAGCAGCGACACGCCCAGCCCCTCTCCGGCAGATTTGGCGACAATCACCGTGTCGCGCAGCGCGGCCTCGACCTCATCGACCGTCGAGAACGTCGCTGCCACCCACAGGGGGAACTCATAGGCCGCGATATTGGTCTTGCCGTCGACAGGGCCCTCGGCATACTCGGCATAGCCGGGAAAGTTGAGCCCCGCCACAGCCAGACCCGCATCGTTACCGCAATCGAAAAACATGGGATAGTTCTTGTAATCGATGCACATACCGATCACCGCGTGCGCCGCTGTCGCGTCGTCGATAAACGAATACGGAATGTGAAACCCGCGCGGCATCACGCGAACCTGTTGGCCGTAGTCAAAGCTCCAGTCGAGATTGCGGCCCAGATACATGTGGCCAGAATTATCGGTAAATCGAATACTCGTACACATAGCGCCTCCTAGCTTTACGTTCTTGCTAATTTCATTGTCTCCAAACAAAAAGGCGCTAAACACAAAAGCCCGGACATGACAACAATGTCATGCCCGGGCCAAAAGAGACGAAGTGCGGTGCTTTGGTCCCCTTAGACCAACTTTCCAAGACAGTGGTCGATCATATGCTGGATCATCTGTGCCTCAAAGCCCGCGTAGTCGCGGCGGCACTCCTTCATCTTGCCGTCGACGATCCGGTCAAAGGCAACCTTGCACTTGATGTAGCGCGTGGACTTGGTGACCTCCTCGTGCGTCAGGCAGCTCTCCTCCATCTTGCTGGCGCCCAGGCCAAACACCAGACGAGGGTTGTAGAGCACGTGGGGCTCGCCGGCATCGTCCAAGTAGACGCAAACCTTCTTGGTAACGCCAATCTGGTTAGCGGCAAGGCAGCCGGCATCGTCGAGCGACTTGATGGTATCGATCAGGTCCTGAGCAACCGACTCGTCCTCGACGGTCGCAACCTCGCAACGCTGGGACAGGATAGCCTCGTCGCGGCAGAGCTCTTTAATCATACGTTCCTCCAAAGAGTTCGTTGTAACCGCTTAAGTATACGGTACCCACACATTTTCATGCGAAAAATACCGTCCGTCTGCTACAAAGCGCCGAACATCAACATGCGAGGAACAGCAGCGTCGTAAAGGGGCTATAGTAGTTGAGTTCGTGTCAATCGGCCTAAACTCGGGGCCGAACAAGGAAAGGGTATGCATGGACGAACTTTTTCACGTCAGTGAGCGCAAGTCCACAATCGGGACCGAACTCCGCGCTGGACTGACAACATTCCTGGCGATGGCCTACATCATCGCCGTCAACCCCGCGGTGCTCTCGGGCGCTGGCATCGATGCGGGAGCGCTCGCCTGCGCCACCTGCCTGGGCGCCGGCATCATGACCATCTGCATGGGCATCTTCGCCAACCGCCCGCTCGCCTGCGCATCGGGCTTAGGCGTCAACGCGATGATCGCTGGAATCACCACCACCGTCTGCGGCGGTGACTGGCACGTGGCCATGAGCGTCATCTTCCTTGAGGGCGTCGTCATCTTGCTGCTCGTGCTTTGTGGCCTGCGTGAGGCCATCATGGACGCCATCCCGGTTGTCCTGCGTCACGCCATCTCGGTGGGTCTGGGCCTGTTCATCGCCATGATTGGCCTGTGCGATGCCGGCATTATCACCGCTGGCGCCGGTACACTCGTCGGTCTGGGCGACATCACCTCCCCCACCTTCATCGTCGGCATCATCTCCATCCTGGTGACGGTCGCCCTCGCCTGCCGCAACGTCCCCGGCTCGCTGCTCATCGGCATCGTCGTCGCCGTCATCGCCGGTATCCCCCTAGGTGTGACCCAGGCTCCGACCGGTATCATCGCCCCGCTCGACTTCTCGAGCATCGGTGGCCCCATCGCCGACGCCGGCGGCGTGCCCGCCATCGTCAAGGTCCTTACCGACCCCGCGCTCCTCGTCATCTCGTTCTCGCTGCTCATGAGTGACTTCTTCGACACCATGGGCACCGCGATGGCCGTGGCCAAGCAGGGCGAGTTCCTCACCGACGACGGCAACGTCGAGAATATCAAGGAGATCCTGATCGTCGACTCCGCCGCCGCTGCTGTGGGCGGTTTCATGGGTGTCTCCTCCATCACCACCTTCGTCGAGTCCACTTCCGGCGCCGCCGACGGTGGCCGCACGGGCCTCACCTCCGTCACCACCGGCGTGCTGTTCATTCTCGCCGCGTTCTTCTCCCCCATCGTCACCATCGTTTCCAGCGCCGCCACCTGCGGTGCTCTGGTCTACGTCGGCTACCTCATGATGAGCGAGGCCTCCGAGATCGACTGGTCCGACGTGTCGCAGGGTTTCCCGGCGTTCATGATTGTCGCCGGCGTGCCCTTCACCTACTCCATCTCTGCCGGCATCGGCCTGGGCTTTATCGCCTACGTGATCGTCGCGCTCTTTAAGGGCGAGGCCTCCAAGATCAAGCCGCTCATGTGGATCGCAGCCCTCGCCTTCCTCGTCTACTTCTTTGTAGCGTAGGCGCAAGATTCGCAATACCAAACAGCAAAGCGCGGAGTCGCATCGAGCGGCTCCGCGCTTTGCTTTTAAAGCCAGGCACCACACGGACACGCGATGTATTGCTTCGCAAGTTTTGGACGTTTTGCTCTCCAAACGGCACTACCGACGGCTACATCCTGCAGATATGCTGGATATAGCCGCATAGGCCCTATGAGGATGGGAGTAACCATGGCCGCCTTGTTCACGACCCCCAAGCGCAATGACAAAACCTCTGGAGCCCATTTTGTCGAGCCCGACCTGCGCCGTCGCACGCTGCTCGCACACGGCAGCTGGCGCCGCGTGACGCGCCGCATCGTTGTAGGCGCCGTATGCGCGCTTACGG
>CABSNS010000102.1:0-5358 GCA_902479105.1 uncultured Collinsella sp.
CAGCGTCAGATGTGTATAAGAGACAGCTTCTCATAGCGGCGGCCATCGGAACCGGCGAAGATGATCGACTCGCCGCCCTTCGGAGCCTTCATCTTCTTCTCGGCGACGAGCTCTCGGCGCTGCCCGCGAATGCGCTCGAGCAGGGTGCTCGCGGGCTCGTCTGCGGGGTCCTGGGGCACCAGCCCGCCCCGCACCGCCAGCTGCAGCACGGATTTGCGCAGGCGGCCGGGCAGCGCGGCGTCGAGCGCCTCGCGGGCGTCCTCGAGCCCGCCGTACTCCTCGACCAGGGGCATGAGCTCGCCGACGCGCTCGACGATGCGGCGCTGCTCGGCGAGGGGCGGGAGGGGGAGAAGCAGCGTCTTAATCATTGAAACATTGATGTGCTTTACGCCCGTTCCGATATTTGCAGCACGATATAGCCTCCATGCATAAGGCGAGGAAAGCGCGACTTGACAGTACTTATTAAACAACAGCACTTCGTTACAGCTGAGAAGCATCACTCGCTGGCCAAGGCAGGTATTTCCTTCATGCAGAATAACCGAGCGTCCAATCGAGCCCTCACGAGAAAAAATAATGTCGCCAGCTTGCGGAACATATCGCTTCGTCCTTTTCTCATAGGATTCCCGCGACAATGAACGCAATCCCGTTAGGTGCCAGTTATCATCCATGCAATTTGTATCAATCGCCGAGTAGCCTGTTTCAACGGCGAGATAGCTGGGCGTTGAGTGGGGGCAGTCAACAATGGCGTTGCAGCAATCTTCTAGCCTTGCCCAAGCCCACCCCTCGGGCAGTTCCTCAAACGGCACTTCGTTCGCGATGCACTTATCGCTAGTCACGCGACCCTTGGCATCCACCCTCTTCTCATAGGGGGAGCCATCGGAACCGGATTGGCTTTCAACTGTATTCGCGACAAGCGTTGTAAAATCTAGTGAGACGAGCATCCCGGTTGCTCCAGCGCTTCGATGCTCTGGTCTTTAGCGCCTTTCGTTCAGTGGGGGACTGACCGCAAGCGGCGTAAACAAGAAAGGGGACAAGCGTAAATGAAAGCAACCGAGGCGAATCTGCTCGACCTTATGGGCGTGGCGAAGATGCAGTTCGTCATTCCCGTGTACCAGCGAGTTTACTCGTGGAGTGTGAAAGAGTGCGAGGTGCTTTGGGATGACGTCATGCGCGCTGGCCGTGATGGCGTATCGCACTTCGTGGGGTCGATGCTCTATATCCCCGAGTCCGAGAGCTCTGCCACGAGTATTTCGCGCGTGCTCCTGATTGACGGGCAGCAGCGCATGACGACGTTTTCGTTGATGATCGCTGCTTTGGCTGACTATCTGGAGGGTAATCCCGATAAGGCCGACTTCCTTGGCGATCTCAAGATCTCGGCGCTGCGGAAGAACTACCTCTTTAACGATGACGACTACAACGGTCTAGCGCGCTACAAATTGGTGCTCTCGCAGGACGATAAAGAGACGCTGTTCTCCATCGTGTCTAGGTCACCCGTGCCGGATGAAAAATCGGATCGGATTGTCGAGAACCATGCGTTCTTCCGCGAGAAGATGCGTGGTAAATCATTTGACCCGGCAAGGCTTTGGGCGGGGCTAAACCGTGTGCAGGTCATCGACACTAAGCTCACCGCTGGCGTCGATAATGCCCAGCTCATATTTGAGTCCATGAACTCCAAGGGCAAGCCGCTCACGCCTATCGACCTCATTCGTAACTACGTTCTTATGTCGCTTCCCAACGACGAGCAGACCAAGCTCTACGAGGGTTACTGGCATCCGCTCGAGCGCTTGTTCGGAAAAGGCGGCGAAGAAGAGTTCAATGCATTTATCTGGTACTGGCTGTGGCTTAAAGTTCCCAATAGGATGCCGAAGGAGAACGAGGCCTACTACGAGTTTAAGCGCTATTTCGCCGACGACTACGATGGTGACACCGAGGGTCTGCTTAAGGAGCTGCGCGGGTATGCACATAGATACGCCAGTCTGTTCCTTGGTAAGGAGAAGGACGACGGACTGCGCCGAGTGTTCGGCAGAATCGTAAGCCTCGACGTGAAGCAGATAAGGCCCCTCTTAATGTTGCTTTATTCGGTTTACGAGGGGAATGGACTAGACCGCAATGCGTTTTTACGTATCTGCGAGACTATCGAGTCGTTTCTGTTCAGGCGAGCGGTTTGCGGCAGACTTACCACGGGCCTAAATAATTTCTTTGCCGGCATGTATCGCAATCTCGAGCAGCAGGACGATATCGAGGAGTACGTTACGGCGATGCTCCTTATCCACAGCAGCGGTATGACCGCATACTTTCCGACAGACGAGCATTTTGTCGAGGAGTTTAAGGCGCGTGACTGCTACAACCGCTTCTCTAAAAAGCGCTATTACCTGGAACGCATGGAGAACTGGCACCACCCGAAGGAGTCCATCTCAGCCGACGATTACCAGATCGAGCACATCATGCCCCAGACGATTGATGATGAGCACGGCTGGAAGGAATCGCTTGGTGAGAACTGGGAAGACGTCCACGACAGGCTGTGCAACAACTTGGGAAATCTTACGCTGACGGGCTACAACCAGGAGTACTCAAACCGGTCGTTCTCGGACAAGCTCAATCTGCCTGACGTCGGATTTAAGTGCAGCCCGCTCTACCTAAACAAATCGATTGTCTCGCATGAAAAATGGGGTGAGGAAGAGATTGGGCAGCGCGCGGACGAGCTGGCGAAAGAAGCGTGCGAGATATGGAAGTATCCCGACCTTCCGGCAGACGTCGTCGACAAGTACCGTCCTTCTCGTGGGGAGCCTGACGAGGCTCCTGTCTGGACTCTGCATGAGAACCACCCCACCTTTGCCGAAGGTGGGCTCAACCAGAAGCTTTTCGATGAGGTGCGCGAGTCCGTTCTGAGTGGTAACCCTTCGTGGGAGTCCTACATAGCCAAGTGCTATGTAGGCTTCAGGTCGGGCAAGCGAAAACTGCATGCCGTGTTAGAAGGTAGGACCAGCAACGGTGGCTGGATTGCCGTCGGCCTGGCAAAGAGCGTGGATGACCTAATTGATCCAGAGGACATGTGCCAGGACAAACGTACGCAGGGTGGATTTGGCCCAGGCCTACCGACCTATGTTGCCCTTCGTAATGCCGATGACATTCCCGCGGTGCTCGATCTTATAAAGCAGTGCTAGGTTAAAGGCCGGGAATCTAATTCCCGGCCCTTGCCATCTCGGAATTGCCGATGGCTTATCTGCCCACCTACACCCCCGCAATCCCGCGTGCCGCGCTCAGCAGCTCGTACTCCCTCTGGCTCCACTGGTGCAGCTCGGCCGCGTGCACGGCGTCGCGACACAGGTCCAGGAACACCTCGGCGCCCTCGCAGAAGCACTCGCGGGCAAAGGCGCCGGATCCGTCCGCAACGCACGCACCGTCGGCAAAAAGCTTCCAGCTGGACGGCTCGCGCGAGCCGTCTCCGAGCAGCTTGATCTGCAGAACATGTGGGCCGCCAGCGGCACATGGCCCTTCTTCCAACGCCTGCACCGTAAAGCGCATCTGGAGGGACAGAGTATAAAATCCGGAAAAGTGTCGAAATAGGCACCTTAAAACTTCGGAAAAGTGTAGCTGGATGACAAAACAGCACTTAGAAGCCGGTGCTGGATGCGGGATCCTGCGGCCGCCTTCAGCCCTCGCTACTCGTCGTCCCCGTCGTTGGGGTCGCCCTTGAGGGTGTTGATGTCCAGGTACTGGTTATCGTCCTCTTTTTGCTGGGTCTCCGACTCCGCTTGGGTGGGGCCGCGGAACAGCTGGAATCCCTCAAACGCAATGACACCGAGCAGGGCAATGATAATGGCGATAAAGGCAACCTTGACTGCCTGCGGAAATTCCGAGAAACGCAGCGCCTTTTCCTCGGCGTAATAATCGGCGAAGCGCTCTTCACCCGTGCTTTTGGTATATGCCGGCGCGGACGCGGCCTCCGGGTCATATTCCGGTGCAGGCGTGGCAGCGTACGGATCGTTGAGATAATCGCTCGATGCGGTGCCATAATCCTCGGTCTCGATGCGACCGGTGCCAGCATAGCCATCGGAATAATCGGAATATGCCGCACCGCCCTCATAGTCCGCGGCGCTCGTGTTGGCGGCAAAAAGCGGGTTAACTGGAACATCGAGCGCCGGCATGCCGGTAGAGGTCTCATCCAGATCGGCTGCAGCCCAGGAATCGTGGGCAACCTGATGGGCGACGGGCTCATCGAGCCTTGTGACCGGAGGCTTGCGTGCCGCAGGAACGGGCAACTGCTGGGCGCTGTACATAACGGTGCTGTCGGCCGATTTGTCCTGCGTCGCCGCAGCGAGAAATGCCGCCGTCTCGGACGGGTCGTTTGCGGGACGGGGAGCGGTCGTGGGCGCCGAAGTGGGTGCGGGCGTCGAAACAGGCGACTGCGCAGGAGTCGGCGCAGGTGCGGACTTGGGCGCAAGTGCGGGATTGGGGCTTGACGGGCGAGCGCCGCCGCCCATGAGTTCGTCGGCGGTCCACGGGCGATCATCCATCACATCGTCAAGGCTCAGCGAAAACAGGTCGTCTTCACTCTCATCGAACATGCGGTGCACATGTCCACCAATTGCCGGAATCAATCCGCGACCGGTGTATGATGCCTTGCTCAACGCCATTCTGTTCCATCCTTTCGAAATACTAATGACATCGATTATATGGAACTTCCCAAGCTGCTCGGTCTTGGATTCGTGCTTTCCAGAACTCGCGCCCAAAAGGGGAGGGACAATCCAGGCGAGTGCCTACTTGTCGCCGGCCGCCGCCTTGGCCTCATTGAGGTAGCTATAGAAGCTGTACTTGGAGATGCCAAAGAACTCGCAGGCGCGCTCGCTCGACTTGGAAATGAGGAAGGCGCCGCGACGGTCGAGGTAGCCAATGGCACGAATGCGCTCGTCTTTGGTCATGAGTGCCGCGGGCTTGCCCACAAACTGCTCGCACTCGTGCAGCAGGTCCTCGAGCAGGTCGCCGATGTTCTTGGTAATGGGCTCGGGCTCGGTATAGCCCGTGCCGCCGGTGCCAGTAAAGGCATCGAGCGAACGCTCAAAAGCCTTCATAAGCGTAATGTCAAAGTTGATGCCCAAAATGCCGACGGGTTTGCCCTCATCGTTGCGGATAAAGATCGTCGACGATTTGAGCAGCTTACCGTCGGTGGTTTTAGTGAGGTACGGCTCGCGGTCGTGTACGTCGGTGGCGCCTTCGTGCATGGACTCAAACACGATATGGCTGGGGCCGTCACCCAGTTTGCGCCCGCTGACGTGGCCGTTTTCGATCACTACGATGGAGTGGTCCACGTCCTCGGTCTCCAGATCGTGGACGACGACTTCGCAGCTGTCTCTTATA
>CABSNS010000103.1:0-5305 GCA_902479105.1 uncultured Collinsella sp.
CCGTCTAATTCGTCGGCAGCGTCAGATGTGTATAAGAGACAGGCTTGGCATTGTGGCTGAGTGCACAGGCAAGCTGCAGTTTCATGCCCATGCCGCGGGAGAGGTCCTTGACTTTTGCCTTGGGATCCAAGCCAAATCGGTCGATGAGGCTAGCGAAGGTGTCGTGGCTCCAGGTGGGGTGCGCCGGGCTTACGAGTGCCTCAACTTCGGTCACCTTGAGTGTGGAAGGGAAAGGGCACGTGTCCAGGACAAGACCGACGCGGGAGCGTAGATGGCGTTGCGACCCATCGGGCGCGTCGGTGCCACAGCGCTGCCCAAACAGGTACACCTCGCCGGCATCGAGTTTGATAAGCCCGAGCGCGGCTCGAATCGTCGTAGTTTTGCCGGCACCGTTGGCACCAACAAAGCCGACGATCTGGCCGGGTTCCACGGCAAGCGTGACGCCGCGCAGCGAAAAGCGGTCGCTTACAGTGCGTGAGATGCCTTTGAGTTCTAGCAAGTTTTGCATGGTATAGCCTTTCTTGCAGATGGCTACTGCATGGTTTCGGGGGCTACGAGATCGAGCATCTCGTGCAGCTTGTCGCGCGTGACGCCCAGGGTTTCGGCTTGGCTTGCCGCTTTCGCAAGCAGCTCTTCGATATGGCAGAGCTGGTTTTCACGCAAGAGCTCCTGGTTGCCCTCGGCGACAAAACAGCCCTTGCCCTGCACGGTGCAGATAAACCCGAGCTGCTCCAGGTCGGCGTAGGCGCGCTTGGTGGTGATGACGCTCACGCCAAGATCGCTCGCGAGCGCACGGATGCTGGGGAGTTTGGCTCCCGCAGCGAGCGTGCCCGAAAGGATCTGAGCTTTGACCTGCGAGGATATATGTTCGTAGATGGGCTTGTCGCTCGAATTGGATAGGATGATGTCCACAGCGGCTCCTTAGCTGTTGGGCTACACGTGTATATAACCGGTAAGCACAGTATATATACACTATGCACAGTTATGCAAGAGGTAAATACGGATTGTCCGCTCGTTCATTCATCTCAATCTGTAACATCTGGAACCGATTTGGACGGCTACCTGTTACAGATTGAGATCTTGCTGGCGGGCCCCACCTGGTTGTCTCAATCTGTAACAACTGGAGAAGATTTTGGCTGCTAGATGTTACAGATTGAGACATTGGCCACCCGTCTATCCTTATATCTCAATCTGTAACAGATGGACCCGTTTTGAGTGGCTAGATGTTACAGATTGAGATCTTTCTGGGACGCCCACCTGGTTGTCTAAATCTGTAACAGGTAGAGGTTCAAAAACCGTCTAGATGTTACAGATCGAGATAAACTGCTGCGGAGTGTCGCCATCGACTGCTAACCAGGCCCCAACTGATGAATTTGTCCTGATAGGCGCTCTAAAACGGAATTTCGCGGCTACAATAGTGCGGTTACAACGACGTAATGCACTCAATGCAAGAAAGGATCCGCATGGCAAGCCTGTCGGATGAAATCTCGTCGCGCCGCACATTCGCGATCATCAGCCACCCGGACGCCGGTAAGACCACGCTTACCGAGAAGCTGCTGCTCTATACCGGCAGCATCCAGACCGCCGGCTCGGTCAAGGGCAAGAGCTCGGCCAAGCATGCCGTCTCGGACTGGATGGACATCGAGAAGGAGCGCGGTATTTCCGTTACCTCCTCGGTGCTGCAGTTCACCTATAACGGCGTCTGCGTCAACATCCTCGATACCCCCGGCCACCAGGACTTCTCGGAGGATACCTACCGTACCCTTATGGCCGCCGACGCCGCTGTCATGGTCATCGACGGCGCCAAGGGCGTCGAGGCCCAGACCAAAAAGCTCTTTAAGGTCTGCACGCTGCGCCACATTCCCATCTTTACCTTTGTGAACAAGCTCGACCACGAGGCTCGCGACCCGTTTGAGCTCATGGAAGAGATCGAGAACGTCCTGGGTATCAATACGTATCCCATGAACTGGCCGATCGGCAGTGGCCGCAACTTCCGCGGCGTGTTCGATCGTCAAACTCGTCGCGTCATTGCCTTTGAGGGCGACGGTCACGCCAACGCCACCAAGAAGGTCGCCGAGGTCGAGGCCGAGCTGGGCGATCCTTCCATGGACGAGCTTATCGGCGAGGAAAACCACAAGAACCTGATGGACGACATCGAGCTGCTCGATGGCGCCGGCGACGAGCTCGACTTGGATGCTGTGGCCTGCGGCAAGCTGAGCCCGGCGTTCTTTGGCTCGGCGCTCACCAACTTTGGCGTGGAACCCTTCCTCAAGGAGTTCCTGCGCCTGGCCCCGACGCCGCGCGCCTATACCGATACGCTCACCAGCGAACCGGTCGATCCCTGCCGCGACGACTTTAGCGGCTTTGTGTTTAAGATCCAGGCCAACATGGACAAGAACCACCGCGACCGCATCGCCTTTGTGCGCATTTGCTCGGGCAAGTTCGAGCGCGGCATGGACGCCTTCCACGTGCAGGGTAACCGCAAACTCAAGCTTGCCACGGGTACCTCGATGATGGCCGATGACCGCGCCATCGTTGACGAGGCGTATGCGGGCGATATCGTGGGCCTGTTCGATCCGGGTATCTTTAGCATCGGTGACACCGTGTGCTCCGGCAAGCGCCACGTGCAGTATCCGCAGATTCCGACGTTTGCCCCCGAGATGTTCGCCCGCATTACGCAGGTCGATACGCTCAAGCGCAAGCAGTTCGTCAAGGGCATGGAGGAGCTTGCCCAGGAGGGCGCCATCCAGATCTTCCGCGAGCTGGGTGCCGGCATGGAGAGCGTCATCGTGGGCGTGGTCGGCGTGCTGCAGTTTGAGGTACTCGAGCGCCGCCTCAAGGCCGAGTACCGTGTTGAGGTTCGTCGCCAGCCGCTGCCCTATACGGACATCCGCTGGATCCAGAACGACCCCGACACCATCGATATCCCGGCTCTTTCGCTCACGCGCGACACGCTGCGCGTCGAGGACATGCGCGGCGGTAAGCTGCTGCTGTTCACGAGCCCGTGGAACGTGGATTGGGCAACCGACCACAACCCCGACCTTATCCTGTCGGAGTTTGGCAACGTAGCGTTTTAACGCATCGGCGCGGTGGCCCTGCGGGGCTGCCGCGCCGTTTGTTTGCCTTATGCCGCGCGAGCGGCTATCATACCCACGTCGTCTCAAGACCGGGACGTCCGAGCAGTTCGGGTCCGATATCCTGCTCGTTAAACCTAAAACCAAAGGAGTACATAATGATCAAGAAGGTCATGGAGGACTACAAGGTCCTGTTGCGGAGCATTCCCGCGGCAACGGTTTCGCTGTTTTTCGTGAGCGTCATCATGATGAACCTGCTGGCCAACAAGGAGCTTATCAGCCTGCCGTATCTGGCACTCGATTGCGGCTTTGTGGTGAGCTGGGTTTCGTTTTTGTGCCAGGACATGATCTGCAAGCGCTTTGGCGCCAAGGCATCCATCAAAATCTCTATCCTCGCACTGGCGGTCAACCTTGCCGTGAGCCTGTGCTTTTGGGCATGCTCGCTCACGCCCGGCATGTGGGGTGCTTACTACGACACGGGTATGATCGAGGTCAACACTGCCCTTAACGCCACCATCGGCGGCACCTGGTACGTGGTGCTGGGCTCTTCGCTGGCAATGCTCGTTTCTGCCGTGGTTAACTCCACGCTCAACCAGTCGCTCGGCCGTATGCTCAAAAAGAATAACTTTGCGAGCTTCGCCTTCCGCTCCTATGTGTCCACGGGTGTTGGCCAGTTTATCGACAACCTGGTCTTCGCCATCGTGGTGAGCCACACGTTCTTCGGCTGGACCTGGGTGCAAGTCCTCATGTGCTCGCTGACGGGCGCTGTCGCCGAGCTGCTGTGCGAGGTCTTCCTGAGCCCCGTGGGCTACAAGGTCGTGCGCGGCTGGGAGCGCGAGAATGTGGGTTCCGAGTACCTCGAGCGCCACGCAACCGCCTAAGGAGCAAGTATGCGGGTTTTGATCACGGGCGCTTCGGGCGGTATCGGAGCCGCGTGCGTGCAGCGCTTTTTGGACGAGGGCCACGAGGTCGTGGGCTTTGATCTGCTGCCGGCGGCGATCGAACACGAGCGCTACCGCCATCTGATTGTTGATGTCCGCGAGCCGGGCTCGTTTCCGGGCGACCTTGAACCTCAGGTGATCGTGAACGTTGCCGGTACGCAGGATTCGGCCGACGACATCGCCGCCAACCTGTGTGGCACCATCAACGTGACCGAGCGCTATGCCTTTGTGGGGGAGGGGCTTGCCGCCAAGCCGGCGCCGGCTATCAAATCCGTGGTCAATGTGGGGTCGGCGAGTGGGCATACGGGATCGGAGTTTCCCGCCTATGCCGCCAGCAAGGGCGGCGTTATCGCCTACACCAAGAACCTTGCAAACCGTCTGGCGCCGCAGGCCATCGCCAACAGTGTGGACCCGGGTGGCGTTATCACGCCGCTCAACCGTTGCGTGATGGAAGACGAGCACCTGTGGAACCAGATTATGGAGCTCACGCCGCTTAAGCGCTGGGCTACCGCCCAAGAGATCGCCGAGTGGATCTACTTTGTGGGCGTGACCAACCGGTTTATGACCGGGCAGAGCCTGTTGATCGATGGTGGCGAGGCCGGCCGCACACAATTTATTTGGCCCGAATAGGAAACGCGCCCGATGGAAAGCCGTCGGGCGCGTTTTTGATGTATCGATTTTTAGCCGAGGCAAGTCCAGTTGACGGGGGTCGAGCCGTGCTGTTCGAGTAGCCGATTGGCAGCGGAGAAGGGACGCGACCCCATAAAGGCGGGGAGTTCTGCCGTGGCACGGTTGGCCGAAAGCGGCGAGGGGTGCGTAGAGGCCAGGCAGAACTTGTCGGTTGCCTTGCCCGCACCAGTTGCGACGAGCTTGCCTTCGACCATCTGCTGGGCAAAGCGGCCCCATGCCAAAAAGACTACCGGTTGGGGCAGCTGACAGCAGCGTTCGATAACGTAGTCGGTGAGCGTACTCCAGCCCAGTTTGGCGTGCGAGTTCGCGGCATGCTCGCGCACGGTGAGCGTAGTGTTGAGGAGCAGGACGCCCTGTCGTGCCCATGGTGTTAGGTCTCCCGTGGCGGGAATGGGGCAATCCAGATCGGCTTTGAGCTCCTTATAGATGTTGCGCAGGCTCGGCGGCAACTTGGTTTGCGTGGCGGGGACCGAGAACGACAGCCCCATGGCCTGGTTGGGTCCGTGATAGGGGTCTTGACCCAAGATGACAACCTTGACCTGGTCGGCCGGTGTGCAGGTGAGGGCGTTGAGGATGTCCTGTCTCTTATACACATCTGAC
>CABSNS010000104.1:0-5228 GCA_902479105.1 uncultured Collinsella sp.
GCCCGACGAGCATGTTATCGGGTCGCTCACCATGATCTACGACCACCATACCGGCGACCTGACGCGCCGTCTGGACGAAGTGCAGCACGACTACACCGACGAGATCGTATCGACCATGCACGTGCATCTGGATCACCACAACTGCTTAGAGATTCTGGCGCTCAAGGGTCGCGGCGAGCGCGTCTACGAACTAGCCGACCGCCTGCTGGGCCTGCGCGGCGTTAAGCACGGTGAGCTCACGTGCGCCGCCACCAAGCAGAGCCTGGGGCTGTAGCGGGATTTCCCGCAGCGCACCTGCCAAAAAGGGACAGGTTTGTTTTGGCAGGTTTAGAAGTTTTACCGACCAAAATAAACCTGTCCCTTTTTGGTCGGTTTTGACGAGGGGAAGCCACATGCGGCATGTGCATATTCATGTGACGGGCATTGTGCAGGGCGTTGGCATGCGGCCATTTGTGTATCGCGAGGCTATGGCGCATGGCATTTGCGGCCGGGTGCTCAACGCGGGCGATGGCGTGCACATCGAGGCGCATGCTTCGGTCGAGGCACTCGACGGCTTTGTCGCCGCGCTGTCGGAGCACGCGCCTGCCGCGGCCCGCGTTGATCATGTCGCTGTTGCAGACCTGGAGCCCGACGCTTGGGATGCCGACGATGAGCAGGTCTTTCGTATCGTAGCGTCACAGGATCAGACCGTGCACACGACGCTCATCTCCCCCGATATCGCCACCTGTGACGACTGCCTGCGCGAACTATTCGACCCCGCCGACCGACGCTATCACTACCCCTTTATCAACTGCACCAACTGCGGGCCGCGCTTTACCATCATCCGGTCGCTGCCTTATGACCGAGCGGCCACGTCGATGGATTGCTTTCCCATGTGCCCCGAGTGCGCCGCAGAGTATGGCGACCCGCTTGACCGGCGCTTTCATGCGCAGCCCGATGCCTGCTTTGACTGCGGGCCACATATTACTTGGCGCGAGGTGGCGGGCGACATGGAGCTCGAGGGCTCGGGGGCGACGCCAGCCGTCGGCAACACGCGCGAAACCAGCGATGCCATTATTGACCGCTGTGTTGAGCTGCTGGCCAGCGGCGGTATTGTCGCTATCAAGGGCCTGGGCGGATTCCATCTGGCCTGCAACGCCGCCAATGAGCAGGCGGTGGTCGAACTGCGCCGTCGCAAGCGCCGCAGCAACAAGCCGCTTGCCGTTATGGTGCGCAGCCTTGCCGATACTGAACGCCTGTGCCATGTCGATGATGCCGAGCGCGGCTTGCTAACCGGCAGCATCCGCCCCATCGTGCTGTTGCGCCGACGTGCTGTTGGCGAGGGAGATTCCCCCGACGCCCTCGTGCTCGCGCCATCCGTCGCGCACGATTTACCCGAGCTCGGCGTCATGCTCCCCTATACACCGCTTCAACATCTGCTGCTTGCAGCTGCCGCGCCGCATGACATGCACGCGCTGGTCATGACCAGCGGAAACCTGAGCGAGGAACCTATCGAGACCGACGATGCCCTTGCGTGGGAACATCTTGTTGCCGCCGGCATCGCCGACGCGCTACTTGGCAACGACCGTGCGATTCTCTCGCGCTACGACGACTCCGTGGTACGTGTGGTCGGTGGGGCCGTTATGCCCGTTCGCCGCGCTCGCGGATATGCGCCTCGGCCGTTGCCGCTGCCGGCACTCGACGCCGTCGCGCCCTGCGTGCTCGCCTGCGGCCCACAGCAAAAGGCAACGATCGCATTCACACGCGAGGATGCGAGCGGCGAGGCGGCCTGTTTTGTGTCGCAGCATATTGGCGATGTCGAAAACGGCGGGGCCTTCGATGCCTGGAACGCCGCGCGCACGCGCTTGGAAGCTCTCTTTGACTTGACGCCCGCCGCGCTGGCCTGCGACTTGCACCCCAGCTACCTATCGAGCCAGTGGGCGCGCGAGCAGGCGCGAAAATGCAATCTGCCGCTCGTCGAGGTGCAGCACCATCATGCGCATATCGCGAGCGTAATGGCCGAGGCTATCGCCGCGGGCCAGCTTACAACCGACGCGCGCGTCCTTGGCATCGCCTTTGACGGCACCGGGGCCGGCACCGATGGGACCATTTGGGGCGGCGAGTTTCTTGTTGCCGGCCTTGCCGATTTTGAACGCGCCGCGCATTTGCGCACCTGGGCGCTCCCCGGTGGCGCCGCATCCGTGCGCGATGCCCGGCGCAATGCCTTTGCCCTGCTGAGCGAGCTCGGCCTGCTCGAGCACCCGGGTGCCGCGGGGCTATTGAGCACCCTCGACGAGCAAACGCGCAACATCACGACTACGATGATCGAGCGGAACATCAACAGCCCGCGCACGAGCAGTATGGGGCGTCTCTTTGACGCCGCCGCTGCAGTTTTGGGCATTTGCGGCAAGGCAACCTACGAAGGCGAGCCCGCCATCGAACTCGAAGCCGCCGCCTGGCGCGCACTCGGCGGTACGGCCGTTCGTCTCGACGGCAATCATACAGGCACATTCACGTCTGCCAACGACTCCCCCATCTTGGACCCCCAACCGCTCATCGAAGCTCTTCTGAATGGAATCGAGGCAGACGCGCCGGCCGACAGGCTCGCCCTCGGGTTTCACATCGCCATTACGCACGCTACGACCCACATCGCGTGCGAGATCTGTGATCGCGAAGGCCTCGGTACCGTCGCACTCTCGGGCGGTGTGTTCATGAACCGGCTTTTGCTTAAGCTCCTTACCCATGAACTCAAAGACGCCGGTCTTGCCGTCTTGGTCCCCCACACTGTGCCCGTCAACGACGGCTGCATCGCCTACGGTCAGGCCGCCATCGCTCGCGCTCGCCTCGCACAGACGGCGTCTCGATAGGCTGTTTTGCCAGCCTGCGCGCCGCCGTCTCACAGGTGTAACGCGTTTGCTCGTGACTCCCGCGAGCGCTACCATCAACTGATGGGTAATTAGGCGCCTATCCAGCGCAAAACGTATAAAAGGGGAACATTATGTGCCTTGCCGTTCCCGGTAAAGTGGTCAAACGCGACGACGACCTTAAGGCGACCGTCGACATGATGGGCATCGAGCGCCCCGTTTCGCTGCGCCTCGTGCCGACGGCACAGGTAGGCGACTATATTCTCGTGCACGCCGGCTTTGGCATTCAGATTGTCGACGAGCAGGAAGCCCAAGAGACACTCGAGCTCGTCAATACCATGACCGAGCTGGCCGAAGAGGACCAGCTCGCCACCAACCCGGCCGAGGCATACTAGTGGCGGCGGCGCAGCCGGTTCGCTCCGGTATCGACTTTTCGGCATTTCGCGACCCCAAGCTGGCTCGCGAGCTCATCGACCGTATTCATGAGCTTGTCGGCAACCGCAGCATCAACCTTATGGAAGTCTGCGGTACGCATACCGTGAGCATTGGCCGCTATGGCTTTCGCTCCATTATGCCGACGGGACTCAAACTGCTAAGCGGCCCGGGATGCCCCGTTTGCGTCACCGCCAACCGCGACATCGATCACGCAATCGCGCTTTCCAACATGGACGGCGCCATCATCACCACCTTTGGCGACATGATGCGCGTGCCCGGATCGTCCACCTCGCTTGCTGCGCAAAAGGCGGCGGGGCGCGACATCCGCATCGTCTACTCTCCGCTCGACGCACTCGACATTGCCGAGCAAAATCCCGAACGCCCGGTCATCTTTATGGGCGTCGGCTTTGAGACCACAACGCCCACCATTGCCGCCGCTATCCTGGAGGCCGACGCGCGCGGACTCCAGAACTTCTCGGTCTACTGTGCTCACAAGACCACGCCGCCGGCTCTGCGTGCGATCTCCAACGACCCCGAGACCACCATCGACGGCTTTATCCTGCCTGGTCACGTAGCTACCATCACAGGCCTGGCACCTTTTGGGTTTTTGGTCGATGAGTTCGATACCCCGGGCGTGGTCACGGGATTTGAGCCGGTCGATATTCTGCAGGGCATCTGCATGCTGGTCCAGATGGTTGTCGAGAACAGGCCGGCGATCGACAACGCCTACCGCCGTGGCGTCAATGCAGACGGCAATCCCGTAGCGCGCCAGCTGGTCGAGCAGGTATTTGAGCCGTGCGACACCACGTGGCGCGGGCTGGGACCGATTGCCAACTCGGGTCTTTCCATCCGACCCGAATTCGCGCGCTTTGATGCCGGCGCCCGCTTTGACGTGCCCATTGAACCGACGGTTGAGCCACGCGGGTGCCGCTGCGGCGACGTGCTGCGCGGTGCCATCACGCCGAGCGACTGCCCGTTGTTTGGCCGCACCTGTACGCCCGAACACCCCGTCGGTCCCTGCATGGTGAGCTCCGAAGGCAGCTGCGCGGCGTACTTTAGATACCACGGCTAGCCCGGACGCACCCGCACGCTGGCACCACCCACGATTGGAGTTTTCGATATGTCCCGTACTGCCACCGATAGCACTGTCCTGCTGGGCCACGGCTCCGGCGGTCAGATGATGAAGCGCATTATCGATGAGGTCTTTTTGGATGCCTTTGGATCGCCCGAGCTGCTTGCGGGCAACGATGCCGGTGTCGCCGCGCTGCCCGCAAGCGGGCGAATCGCCATGTCGACCGACAGCTTTGTGGTAACGCCGCAGTTCTTCCCCGGCGGCAATATCGGCCGTCTCGCCGTATGCGGAACCGTCAACGACGTCGCGACCTCGGGCGCTAACGTGCGCTACCTCTCATGCGGTTTTATCCTCGAAGAGGGCTATCCCATGGACAAGCTGCGCCAGATTGTGCAGACCATGGCCGAAACGGCACATGAGGCAGGCGTGAAGATTATCACCGGCGACACCAAGGTGGTCGAGCGTGGCGGTGCCGACGGCGTCTACATCAATACCGCCGGCGTGGGCGAAGTGCCCGCGGGCGTAGTGCTCAGCGGTGCAAACTGTCGGCCCGGCGACGCCATCCTGGTATCGGGTACGCTAGGCGACCACGGCATCGCCATCATGAGCCAGCGCGAGGGCTTGGCGTTTTCGAGCAACATCGAAAGCGACGCTGCGCCGCTCAATCATCTGATTGCCGACGTGCTCGCCGCCGCCCCCGACACCCGCTGCTTCCGCGACCCCACGCGCGGCGGCCTGGCATCCACGCTCAACGAGTTTGCCCAGGCCAGCAGCGTTGCCATGGAGATCGACGAGGATGCCGTACCCGTGCGCCCCGACGTGCAGGCGGCATGTGAGATGCCTGTCTCTTATACACATCTGACGCTGCCGACGAATTA
>CABSNS010000105.1:0-5214 GCA_902479105.1 uncultured Collinsella sp.
TCGGAGATGTGTATAAGAGACAGTGCCCATGTAATCCGATACGTGCGGCTCAATGCGCTTATACGCCATCTCGGCCATATCGTTTTGAATCAGCCCGATGTTCTGCGGCACAAACTTGTACCAGAACCTAAACATCTGGTCGCTCAGCAGATACACGGCTCGCTTATTGCTCGTCTCGTTTAGGGGCAGCTCGCGCTCGACAATCCCAAGCGACGCCAGCTTATCCACATAGCTCTTTACGTTGCTCGCAGGGATTCCCGTAGAGCTCGCAATCTCCGAGATCTTCGAGCGTCCCTGGGCAATTGCCTGCACGATCGCATCATATTGCTCGGGATTGCGGCACTCTTGCAATAGTAGGTTACTCGGCTCTTCAAAGAGATAGCCCGTAGGGGTAAGAAAAAGACGTTTGATGTTGTCCTTGAGCGATACGGTAGGATCGACTTTCTCGATATATGCAGGAATGCCGCCCGTCATGCCATAGCAAACTGCAGCATCTTCGCGACTCATGCTCTGCCACAGGCCGAGGGTCGTCGTAAAATCGAGCGGCATGATCTTAAACTGGGCCGTACGCCTACCGTATAGCGGACTCTCGTAGCCCAACACCTGTTCCTCCATAAACGAAAGAGACGAGCCGCATAGGATCAGCATGAGCCTGGTCTCTTTGTACAAGTGGTCGATCTTGTCTTGCAGCAACGAGCTGATTTCGGGATTCGATTGGGCGAGATAGGGATACTCGTCAATCACGACAACCAAACGTTCCGTGCGGGCCATGGTGGCCAATGCATCGAACGCCTCGTCAAAACTACGAAACGACACGCCTGCAGCACCAACCGAGCCTGCAAGTATCGCCTGGCTAAAGCCGTGCAGGTTTGCCTCCGCATTGGTACGACGAGCTTGAAAGTAAATAGCCTTCTTGCCTTGGATGAACTCTGTGATAAGGCGCGTTTTACCCACACGACGGCGGCCGTAAATCACAGGCATTTCAAAGGAGCCCGTGCCATACAGTCGATTGAGCTCGGACATTTCCACTGTTCTTCCGATAAACATAGGGCCATCCTTCCTTTACGTTATAGCTAGCTATATTATACCTTTCTATAATATAGCTAGCTATAACGTAATTCGAAAAACAGCGCACGCAGAAGGGGCGGTACACCACCGCACGTGGACCGTCCCGGAAAATGCATCCCGTTCTGGAGCCTGGTTCCGGGATACAGCTTCCGGTTGAGGACCGATCCGGAAAGCACGACCCGTTCTGAGGCTTGAATCCGGGACACAGTTTCCACTCCAAACAAAAGGCCCCGGCTCGAGATGGAGCTGGGGCCAAAGGCACAGCATATGCAGTTGGTGCTGAGTGTGAACGGCCCGTCAGCAAGGGTCGTCCGCACCCTACCCTACCCGCGGTTGCGGGCGCGGCTGTAGGGCGTATCCACCATGGGCAGATCTGGACGCAGTTTGCCGTCAAACGCGCGGTAGGCGTTCTGTACGGCGGGCGCCGTGGGAATCGTTGCGATCTCTCCAATGCCCTTGCCGCCGTATGCCACGGGCAACAGCTCGTCCTTCTCCACGTAAATGGCGTGGATATCCGGAATCTCGGGCGCACGGAACAACCCGAGCGTACCGTACCTTGCCTGGGGTACGCAGTCCTTGAGCGGCCAGTCCTCGGTAAGCGCATAGCCCATACCCATGAGCACGCCGCCTTCGATCTGACCCTGGATGGAGATGGGATTGACCACCTTGCCGGAATCGTGCGCGGCATAGACCTCGCTCACGCGGCCGTCGTCGTCCAAAATAACCACATGCGTGGCAAAGCCGTAGCAGATGTGGCTCTTGGGGTTGGGAACATCCGCACCCAGCTTGTCGGTCGGCTCCAGGTACACGTAGCCAAACTCGCATCCTTCGAGCGCCTTGATGGCGGCCGCGGGATCCTGAGGATGCATACCCTGGCCGGCGACGAGCTCCTGCGTGTGCAGCTGATAGGCGCGACCGTCGTCGTACTCGATCTTGACGCCGTCGCCATGCGCATTCACGGGAGCGGCGGGCGCAGACTTGCCGGTCTCGATGTCAAGCATGGCATCGCGCAGCAGGAAGGCGGCACCGCGCACGGCCTCGCCGGTCACGACCGTCTGACGCGAGCCAGACGTGGTGCCGGAGTCGGGAGCGTTCTCGGTGGAGCACTCGCCGTTGGCAATGTAGCGAAGCGGCAGACCGCATGCCTCGGCAACGTCCTGCAAAAAGACGGTGTTGCAGCCCTGGCCGATGTCGGATGTGGCGGCATAGACCACGGCCACGCCGTTCTCGACGCGAATCTTGCAGCGGCCGGCATCGGGCAGGCCAACGCCCACGCCGGCGTTCTTCATGGCGCAGGCGATACCGGCGTGTCCGGGATGCGCATAGTAGGCATCCTTGACCTCGAGCAGCGTCTCCTTCAGCGCTGTGGAGCAGTCGGCAATCTGGCCGTTGGGCAAAACCTCGCCCGGCTCGATGGCGTTGCGGTAGCGAATCTCCCACGGATCCAAGCCGACCTTCTCGGCCAGCAGGTCGATCAGGCTCTCGAGCGCAAACTCGGACTGGCAAACGCCAAAGCCGCGGTACGCACCGGCGGGCGGGTTGTTGGTGTAGTAGCCAAAACCGCGAATGTCGGTGTTCTGGTACTTGTAGGGACCGACGGCATGCGTACAGGCGCGCTCGAGCACCGGGCCGCACAGCGACGCGTAGGCGCCGGTATCGAAGTTGATTTCGCAATCCAGGCCGGTAAAGTTGCCTTCGGCGTCGCAGCCCAGTGTAAAGGTGCCGTCCATGGCGTGACGCTTGGGATGGAACGCGAGCGACTCGGCACGCGTGAGCTTACACTTCACAGGACGCTGGAACTTATATGCGGCGAGCGCAGCCAAGTGCTGGATGGACACGTCCTCCTTGCCGCCAAAGCCGCCACCCACGAGCATGGTCTCGACGACCACGCGCTCGGGCTCGTTATCCCAGCCAAGCATGTGGGCACACTCTTTGCGCGTGTCGTAGGCGCCCTGGTCGGTCGACTGCACCTTGACGCCGTTCTTGTACGGGAAGGCGACGGCGCACTCGGGCTCCAAGAAGGCGTGCTCGGTAAAGGGCGTGGTAAAGCGCTGCGTCACGGTGAACGCGCTTTCGGCCAGCGCCTTGGCGGCGTCGCCGCGCGTCACATGGCGGCTCTGGCACACGTTGTCCTTGAGCTCCACCGTGTTGCCAAAGGCAAAGAAGCTGTCGTGCAGGCGCGGGGCATCGGCGGCCCTGGCCTCGGCAATGTTGCGCACGGGCTCCAGCGGCTCGTAATCGATCTTTACGAGCTTCTTGGCCTTCTCGAGCGTCGCCTCGTCCTCGGCAACCACCAGCACGATGGCATCGCCCACGCAGCGGGTGATATCGCCCTGGGCGATCATGACGTCCCAGTCCTGGATAAGGTGGCCGACCTGGTTAACCGGCACGTCCTCGGCGCGCAGGATGCCCACCACACCGGGCAGGGCCTCGGCCTTGGAGGTGTCGATGGAGAGCACACGGGCGCGCGGATACCTGGAGCGCACGGCGCTGGCATAGGTCAGGCCCGGCTGATCGAGCTCGTCGATATCGTCGGGGTACTTGCCCTCACCGAGCACCTTCTTGCGCACGTCGATACGAAAGGCGCGCTTGCCCACGCCGTAGTCATCGCCGCGCTCCAGGTCCTCGTCGATCTGCTTTTCGCCGCGGAGCACCGCAGCGGCCAGCGAGATGCCCTCGATAATCTTTTTGTAGCCGGTGCAGCGGCAGACGTTACCGCGAATGGCGTACTTGATTTGCTCCTCGGTGGGCTCGGGGTCCTCGGCGATGAGCGCCGCACCCGCCATGACCATGCCAGGGATGCAAAAACCGCACTGCACGGCGCCCACAGCGCCAAAGGCGTACACAAAGGCCTCGCGCACGTCCTCGGGCAGGCCCTCGACGGTCACGATGTTGCGACCGGCGGCAAGAGCGGTGGTCAGCACGCACGCCTTGACGGCTGCACCGTCCACATGGATGGTGCAGGTGCCACAAGCACCTTCGGAGCAGCCGTCCTTGGCGGAATGGATATGCAGGTCGTCGCGCAGGTAGCGCAGCAGCGGTTTGTTTTGGGTCGTCGTGCGCTCGACGCCGTTAACGGTAAAAGTGAATTCCTGTGCCATGGTGATTCCCTTCTACACGCCGGCGGCGATGCCGGTGCGGTCGTGGATGGCGCCATGCGGGCAGACGACGGCGCACATGCCGCACGACAGGCAATCCGCACCGTCGATATGGGCGCAGTTGTCCTCGATGCGGATAGCGCCGGCAGGGCACTTTTTGGCGCACATGCCGCAACCGATGCAGCTCGTATCGCAAATCTTACGGGCGATGGCGCCCTTATCGGTGTTGTTGCAGCGCACCAGGATATTCTGGTAGCCGGGAACGAAGGCAATCACGCGCTGCGGGCACGCCATGCCGCACAGGCCACAGCCCGTGCACTTTGAGCGATCCACGCGGGCGATGCCATCGACCAGCGCAATGGCACCGTGGGGGCAGGCCGCGACGCAAGCGCCACAGCCAATGCAGCCTTCGCTGCAGCGGGCGTCGCCGCCTGCGGAGGCGCAACCGCTTCCGCAGGCAACGTAGGCCACGTTATGTTGAATGGATTTGGCCATAAGAGACTCGCCTATTTCTTAAGAAGGTACGAATAGTTGTCGCGCACAGCCCTGATGGTCAGGCGGACGGCCTCGGGAAGGCCGGTGTTGACGGCATCGACCGAGACGGTGCGGACCGTGCCGGCGACGCGGACCTTAAAGTGGTCATCATCCACGGCCAGGAAGCCCTCGTTCTCGGAGTTCTCCATGTCCTGCTCGCTCCAGAACAGGGTGAGCTTGTCCTTGTAGGGACGACCCTCCTGGTAGGGGCAGAACACGGCGCAGTTACCGCACTCGTTGCACATGCCGTCGACATGGACGACCTGATGCTTGGCCAGGCCCGGCACCTTAATTGCCACGTTGGCGCGGTTGGGGCACACGTCGCAGCAGACCTCGCACACCGAGCCGCAGCCCAGGCAGCGGGTCTTGGTGCAGCTGCGCTTGTCGCGGCACAGCGACCCCTTGCGCTCGTAGCAGGTGTCCTCGCGGCCGGCCTGCTCGTTGCATTCGGCGTACTTGTTAAAGTCCTGTCTCTTATACACATCTCCGAGCCCACGAGACTCCTGAGCATCTC
>CABSNS010000106.1:0-5162 GCA_902479105.1 uncultured Collinsella sp.
GCTCCTCTTGTATGTTGTCCACGGGCACCCCCGTCCCCTCGCTCAAACGACAGCTCCGCAGCACCGCCAACGCCGCACGCAAGCAGCGCAAACGCCATGCCGGCGGCGCAAGCCTCAACCGCCGCAAACCAATCGCTACGCGCTCAACATATGCCTGCGGTATCATATTGCGCCGTGTATCGTTTCCAAACACACGTCTCTATAACGTAACAGGAGATCACATGGACGCAACCGCAATTATCCTCGCCGCCGGCGAGGGCACCCGCATGAAGTCGAACCACTGCAAGGTTTCGCACAAGATCCTGGGCAAGCCCATGGTTCAGTGGATCGTCGACGCCACCATCAAGGCCGGCTGCAGCCGCGTCGTGGTCGTCATCGGCAGCCACGCCGACGAGATGCGCGCCCTCATCGACGGCGCCTACGCCAACAGCGCCACCAAGGTCGAGTGCGTCGAGCAGACCGAGCGTCTGGGCACCGGTCACGCCGTGAAGGTCGCGCTCGAGGCCTGTGGCATCACGCAAGGCCCCGTCGTGGTGCTCAACGGCGACCTGCCGCTCATCACCGCCGACACCGTCGCCAAGTTCGCGCAGACCGTCGCCACCGGCGAGCTCGCTTGCACCGTCATGACCATGACCCCGCCCGATCCTTTCGGCTACGGCCGCATCAAGCTGGGCGCCGACGGCCAGATCGAGCGCATCATCGAGCAGAAGGACTGCACGCCCGAGCAGGCCGCCACGCTGCTGGAGTGCAACGCCGGCTGCTACGCCTTTGACGGCGCGCAGCTCGCCGCCCACATTAACGAGATCGGCAACGACAACGCGCAGTCCGAGTACTATCTGCCCGACATGCTCGAGATCCTCAAAGGCCACGGCCAGGCAGTCTCCATCTTCCACTGCGACGACTACCGCGACGGCTTGGGCGTCAACAGCCGCATCCAGCTCGCGCAGCTCACCGCCATTGCGCGCGACCGCATCAACGAGCACTGGATGGCCGAGGGCGTCACGTTCATCGATCCCACGCAGGCCTGGATCGGCCCCGACGCCGTTATCGGCCGCGACACCGTCGTGTGGCCGCAGACGCACCTAATCGGCCACGTCACCGTGGGCGAGGAGTGCCAGCTCGGCCCCAACAGCCGCCTCACCGACACCACCGTCGGCAGCGGCTGCACCATCGATGAGACCATCGCCATCGAGGCCGTCATCGAGAACGGCGTCGACTGCGGCCCGCGCGCCTACCTGCGCCCGGGTACCCACATGCTCGACGGATCCAAGGCCGGTACGCACGTGGAGATTAAGAAGTCCACGATCGGCGAGGGCTCCAAGGTGCCCCACCTGTCCTACATCGGCGATACCACCATGGGCTCCGGCGTCAACGTAGGCGCGGGCTCCATCACCTGCAACTACGACGGCGTCCACAAGCACAAGACCGTCATCGGCAAGGATGCCTTCATCGGTTCCGACACCATGATGGTCGCGCCCGCCCAGATTGGCGACGGCGCACTCGTGGCCGCCGGCTCCGTCATCACCGAGCCGGTCCCGGCCGACGCACTCGGTCTGGGCCGCGCCCGTCAGGTAAATATTGAGGGCTGGGCCGCCGATTATCGCCGCCGTCTGCACGAGGACGACGAGGCATAACGCTTTGCCAAGCACAAAAGGAGCTGTTCCATGGGGACGGCTCCTTTTTCTATCGTGACCTGCGCGACCGGATGAGTGGTCGGTTCGTGTCCGTTGACGGTAAAGACGTTATCAAGACCCGATTAACCCCGCCGCACGGTTACAATGCAAAAAGGCATCTATATGGCATTCGATGTATAAAGGAGAAGGGTAATGCCGATTAATGATCCCGAGAAGTCGGAGAATATGCGCAAGTCCATCCGCGTGTATTCCGGTTCCTCCAACCGTCCCCTCGCTCAGAAGATCGCTGAGTACCTTGGGGTCGAGCTTTCGGGCCTTACGCTAAAGCAGTTCGCCAACGGTGAGATTTACGCCCGCTACGACGAGACCGTCCGCGGCGCCGACGTCTTCCTGATTCAGTCCGTGGCTGGCGGCAACGTCAACGACATGCTCATGGAGCTGCTCATCGCCACCGACGCTGCCAAGCGCGCATCCGCCCGCTCCATCACCGCCGTTATCACCCACTACGGCTATGCCCGCCAGGACCGCAAGGCCGGCCCGCGCGAGCCCATCACCGCCCGCCTCGTCGCCAACCTGCTCGAGCGCGCCGGTGTCGACCGCATCATCACCCTCGACCTGCACCAGGGTCAGATCCAGGGCTTCTTCGATATCCCGGTTAACCACCTGTCCGCACTGCCGCTGTTTGGCCAGTACTACAACGACATGCACTTCGACACCGACAACCTGGTTGTCGTCTCCCCCGACGTGGGCCGCGCCAAGGCCGCCAAGAAGCTGTCCGACATGCTCGGCTGCGACCTGGCCATCGCCCACAAGGGCCGTCCGCGCCACAACGCCGCCGAGGTCATGGGCATCATCGGTGACATCAAGGGCAAGACCTGCGTCATCAACGACGACATGATCGACACCGCTGGCACCCTGTGTGCCAACGTCAAGGAGCTCAAGGCTATGGGCGCTGGCGACATCTACGTCTGCGCCACCCACGGCATCTTCTCCGGTCCGGCCATCGAGCGCCTGAACGACGCCCCGATCGTCGAGTGCGTCGTCACCGACGCTATTCCCGTCGAGGTCGGCGGCAAGATCAAGACCATCTCGGTCGCCGAGGAGTTCGCTCAGGCCATCTCCGCCGTTTACCACGAGGAGCCCGTCTCCACGCTCGTCGGCGGCGACTTCGCGCTGTAATCCAACGCGCATCGCATCATCTTTGGTGTTTTTAAAGGGTCGGAAGCTCGCTTCCGACCCTTTTCTATCCCTCGCCAACCTTCCCTGGACAATTAATTCAGATACGTATTTTTCTAAAGCTCCAAAGGGCCGTTCGGAGCCTTCGGAGCTCCCCGGCGGATGCCATACCGTCCAAAGCTCATCGTTTTCGAGCACAACCGCTGCATATTTATCCTCAAATCACCCTCAAAGGCCCTTAGAAACGCCTCGAACGCCCGCCGCCTTATACGTATCTGAACTAACTGTCCAGTAGATATCGTCAACCTTCGCGGCAGTGCTCAATTTCCTGCAATCCTCTCGACCGATTCCACCGATTTCATAACACCCAGCCGTTCGTGGCGCGCAGCGCCCCGCTGAGCGAAAAGAACGGTATGGCGGTCGCATTCTGCCGCCAACTTAGTACGTTATAGCTATGACGACCGTGATTTCACATTTCTCCGCCCTCCGCGCAATTCGTCGCGCACGACGGGCGTACTCTGCCCTACCCTGGGACTTCGTTGATAGTGAACAGCAAGCACAGGCCTTGGCTAGCTGCATTCCCAATAATGACGCGATAGACTTTGGCGCACTTTCGATACTCGATGCCTGGAATGAAGATGATTCCGAACTGCTCGATCTTCTCGTTTCAGACGAAGACAACAGACGCCCCGACAAGCGACTTCTTCAGCATATTCTCTCCGCTCCGCTTCCTGAAGGTGCAATTATGCACGTCGAGGCCGACATCTACGCAACGTCTCCCGCCGTGACAGCCATGCTTTGTTCCAAAAATGAATCAGTCGCCAAAACCTTGATGCTTCTCATGGAACTGCTCGGAACCTACTCCCTTCCTCCCGGGGCAACATACCCCATTGCCCATGACGACATCTGGCCCAAGGGCGATGGCTGCGCAGCGACGGGCGATCTTGATTGCCTGGGCAACCAGTCGGTGGCCGAGCAACAGAACGAAACCCGCTATGAACAGGCACACTACAAATGCGAGCCCGCCACGACCATCGAAGAGCTCGAGGCGGTCGCACGGTTCGCCAAAAGTAGCTCGTACGCCTCATTTCGCACGGCCGTTAAACTCGCCCGGGCCGGATCCGCATCCCCAGCCGAATCCCTAATGTTTGCCGTTCTCGGAGCACCCATGCGCTTTGGTGGTTTCGGGTGTTGCAGCCTACCTATGGGAGGCTTGCTACTCAACTATCGAATCGACTTCGACACCCTTGCGGTCAACATGTCCTCCGGCATCCCTTACGCCATCTGCGACCTGTATTGCCCGGCAGCCGAAGTCGACAACGAATACAATGGAATTGGGCATGAGCTTCAAAACGCTCGCATCCACGATGGCAATCGAAATAATGGCCTCAAGGCAATGGGCATCCACGTCCTGGTTATCAATCGCGACCAAATGAAAGACCTTGTTGCACTCGAAGCCTTCGCCCAAACGATGCATCGACTCGCGGGAGTCCGATTCCGATATCGCATCAAGGGCTATCGCAAGCGTCAGGCCGCTTGGCTCAACGCTCTGCGGGCCGGAATCGGCCTCGCACCGGTCTAAACGGCGAATCACCCGTGCGCCGTCAAACAGGGCTGGACAGTTAGTTCAAATACGTATAACTAGACATATTGAATTAGGCTGTTTTGCAGCTATCTCTATACCATTCGCCCTATTTGAAGGCAGGGTAGACTTCAAAACAGCGTCATATGGGCTAACTAAAGCTCCAAAACAACGCATCGGCATTGAATTGAGCAATTCGAATCCTCAGAACTTATACGTATCTGAACTAGCTGTCCACCTCGGATTTCGACGGCCGTCCAAACGCCCCCAAACAACCTCAATCGCCCTCCATTTGACAGCGACAGCAGGGTCGCTCACCATAGCAGGCGACAAATCAACGAAAGGACAAACATGGCAGCTGCACAGCCGCTCAAGATTCGCATGGTTGCCGGACTTGGCAACCCGGGCGAGGAATATGCCGAGACCCGCCACAACGCCGGCTTTAAGGCAATCGACGAGCTGGCCCGTCAGGCCGGCGTCACGTACTGGAAAAACCAGGCCGGTGCCGAGGTCGCGCTCATCAACATCAACGACCCCGAGGAAGAGGGCGGCAAGCGCCAGATTGTGCTGGTCAAGCCGCAGTCGTACATGAATACCTCGGGCGGCCCCATCTCCAAGCTCTGCCGCGAGTACAAGATCAAGGCCGAGGAGTTGCTCGTAATCCACGACGAGCTCGATATTCCCGCCGGCGACGTGCGCGTCAAGGTGGGCGGCGGCCACGCCGGTCACAACGGCCTGCGCTCCATCTGTCTCTTATACACATCTGACGC
>CABSNS010000107.1:0-5059 GCA_902479105.1 uncultured Collinsella sp.
CTACACCGTCTAATTCGTCGGCAGCGTCAGATGTGTATAAGAGACAGCTCCTTGACCGCCTCAATGGTGGGAAGGAAACGCACGTGACGCAGCTGGTTGAGCTTGTCAGCGCTGATAAGGCCGGCCTTCAGGCACTTGGAGAACTCCGCGATAACCGCAGGGCTCGCACCGATGAAGCCGATGCCGGCGCCCGGGAAGGTGATCTTGGACGTCGATGCAAAGGCCACCACGCGGTCCTCGGTGCCCGCCGCGCGAGCGAGGTCAAAGATGTTGGCGAGTTCGTCGGTCTCGTCGTACAGGTCGTGCACGCAGTAGGCGTTATCCCAGAAGATGCGGAAATCGGGCGCGGCCGTGGGCATCTCGACCAGGCGGCGCACAGTGTCCTCGCTAAAGGTGATGCCCGTGGGGTTGGAATACTTAGGCACGCACCAGATACCTTTGATGGAATCGTCCGCGGCAACCAGGCGCTCGATCTCGTCCATGTCGGGGCCGTTGTCGGTCATCGCGACGGGGACGTTCTCGATACCCAGGTCGGCGGTGATGCCAAAGTGGCGGTCGTAGCCGGGAACCGGGCACAGGAACTTGACCTTCTTGCCGTCGTGCGCGACCTCGTAAGCCTCCCAGGGCTCGCTGCCGCACGAGCCGCAGCGCCAGAACATGCCGGCGATATCGTGCTCGATCAGCAGGCTCGACGAACCCAGCACGAGCGTCTGCTCGGCGGGGCAGCCCAAGAACTCCCCTGCCAGCTTGCGTGCCGAGGGAATACCCTCAAAGCAGCCGTAGTTGGAACAATCGACGTTGCCGTCGTGCAGATCGGCATCGGCATTGAGGATATCGAGCATGGGTCGAGAGATGTCCACCTGGGAGGGCGACGGCTTGCCGCGGGCCATGTCGAGCGCCAGGCCCTTGGCCTTGACCTCGGCGACCTCGGCTTTGAGCGCCTCGATGGCGGCATCGAGTTCGGTGGTTTCCATCTTCTGGTAGATCGTCTGCATGGGGTGCGACCTTTCGCGAAGCGGGACGTTGCAGTTCGTCTAAGTATAGACCGCCACCGCCGCAAGGGTATGAAGCCGTGATAGATTAAGTCCATCGCAATAAATTACGAAACGCCGCGCATGCCGGCGTGGGGCGGCCAAGGAGGCACTATGGAGTACGGATCGTTCCAGGCCGAGGAATTCGGCGACCTACAGCGCCTGGTCGACGGGCTGTTTTACGACCGCCACGCCATCGACCGCCTGGATCTCATCGTACAGGCCGAGATCTTGGACTTGGCGCCCGACCTCATGGAAATCGTGAACCTTTTGCCGCCCGGCTACTACGACCGCCAATCGCTTTGCGACCAGCTCAACTCGGCCCTTGCCGCCCACGGCTGGGGCGCCGTCTACGGAACGGTGGAATAAGCCTCGAGGCCGGCGATTTGGCCCGCTTCCCGACCTTGGCGAGGCTTGTTTTAGGGCTTGTGTTCAAAAAAGCGCAAATATGAGTACTGTTACTTTTTTAGTGGCAGCGATTTTTGGCAAAAACAGCCCTTTTTGGCCTCGTTCGCCCTCTTTTTAAGGACCTTATTGTCATTTTCTAATCTACCGGCTACTCGTTAACGTACAAGCAGCATGTAGTTGTCCATTATTTTTAGTGCGTAAAATGAAACGCCGTTTGTGACAGTACTCACAAACGGCGTTTTTTGCACACGAGGGCATCCGGGGCATGCCCGGCCCCAATTTTTTACGCGCCTACTCGCCCTTGGGCGCGGGGTGTTTGCAGACCACGCTCATGTAGATCATGCCGAGCACGGCAGCGGTGACCGAACCGGCAAGGATGGCGGCCTTGGCAGCCAGAACCTCAAACTGGGCCGTCGGGAAGGCAAGGCCGCTGATGAGAATCGACATGGTAAAGCCGATGCCGCCCAGAATGCCCACACCGGCGATCATGTGCCAGTTGACATTGCGCGGCAGCTCGCAGGCCTTGAGCTTGACCAAGGCAAACGTCATGCCAAAGATACCGATCGGCTTGCCCAGCAGCATGCCAAAGTACACGCCGAGCGTCACCGGGTCGGTGAGCAACGTGCTCATATCCACACCCACTAGGCGAACCTGTGCGTTCACGAACGCAAAGATCGGCAGAATCACAAAGTTGACCGGCGTGGAGATCAGACGCTCCATGCGGATAAGCGGTGGGGTCACGCGGTGCATGACGCGCTCGACCCTGGTGGTCGAGACGGTAAAGTCATGCTGGCCCAGGATGTGCGCCTCGTCGTCGTAGCGGTCGTCGAGCAACGGCAGGCACTCGCCCAGCCAGTCGGTCAGACCATCGAGCTTAACGCCGCACTTGGCCGGAATGGTGAAGGCCAGGATGACGCCAGCAAGCGTGGCATGTACGCCGCTCTTGAACATGCAGAACCACAACAGCAGACCCAGTACCGAATACGGGGCAAGGCGGTAATGCTGCGTCTTGTTGAGCCATACGAGCGCGCAGGTCACAAGCGCGGCGGCGCCCAACCAAAACGGATTGGGGCTCTGACCGTAGAAGATGGCGATGGCGGCGATGGAGATGAGGTCGTCGGCGATGGCGAGCGTCGAGAAGAACACGCGCACGCCGTTGGGCACGCGATTGCCCAAAAGCGACAGCACGCCCAGCGCAAAGGCAATATCGGTTGCCATGGGAATGGCCCAGCCGTTGTGCGCGCCGGCATGGTTAAAGATCAGGTAGATGCAGGCGGGAACGACGACGCCGCCCACGGCCGCCAGCATGGGAAGCATCGCCTGACGCGGGTTCTTGAGCTCGCCGACCGTCATCTCGTACTTAAGCTCAATGCCCACCAACAAAAAGAAAATCGCCATGAGGAAGTCGTTGACGAAAAGCTCGACGGTGAGGCCAGCCGTGAGGTTGCCCAGACCCACATACAGCGGGGTCTCCAAAAAGTGATGGATGGCCTCGTAGGCATCGGTATTGGCGCAAATGACGGCGGCGATGGCGGCGAAGACCATGACGGCGGCGGAAATCGTGCCGTTCTCGGCGATGCGCTCCCAGATGTCGTGACGTTCAAAACGCTTGCGCTCACGAACGTTGAACAGCTGCTCAGTTGCTGCCATGGGCGGCTCCTTTCACGGGAAAGCTCCCGTCTTAAAAAAGCACGGCCCGCCCAAGTGGCGGCGCCGCGCTCTAACGTATTACGCTTGCATCTAGCCTACCCTGCACGACAAGCACGCAGGCGTGGCCGAAAAGCGGAACCACAGGTTGAACATTATTTGCTCAACGGCACGGGCGCGCCTGCCCAAGAGACGACGCGGCGCCGTGCACAAAAACGACCGGAGCGCGGGGCGTCCGCGATCCGGTCGTGGCGTTCGGTCAACTAAACCTAGCAGGCGGCCATGATGGGGGCAGCGACCTGCTTCTTACGGGAGAGGACGCCCGGCATCCAGACGCCGTCGTGCTCGTCGGCAATGCCCAGGCCCTTCTGAGCGGCCTCGGTCTCGCCCTCGAGCAGGACCTGCGAGCCCTCCTCCATAATGTCGGTGATGCACAGAACAATGCCGTCGGCACCCTTCTCGGCGGCGTAGGCGCGCATGGCCTCGCGAATCTCGTCAATCATGCCAAGCGCACGGCTCTTGTCGACGGTCTCGTACTGGCCGATGAGCAGCTTCTTGCCGGCGGGCTCGAACATCTTGATGTCGTTGCCGACCATCTCGGCTGCGGTGAAGGAGCCGGACGGACGGGTGAGGAAGACCTCCATGCCAAACTTGACCGGGTCGACGCCCACCTGCTCGCCGAGCTTGGCGGCGACGGCGCGGTCGACATCGGTGGTGGTGGGGCTCTTGAGCATAAGCGTGTCGGTCATCATGGCCGAGAGCAGCAGCTTGGCCTGGACGTCGGAAAGCTCAACGCCGAGCACGCCGGCGAGCTTGGTGACGATGGTGCAGCTGGAGCCCCAGGGCAGGCAGATGTAGTGCAGCGGGCCGGCGGTCTCGAAGTCGCCGATGCGGTGATGATCGACAACGCCAAAGACCGTGGCGTCCTTAAGGCCGGCGACGGACTGGGCAGACTCGTTGTGGTCGGTGAGGACGACGAGCTGACCGGCCTCGACGGACTCGATCACGCGGGGCTCGGCGATGCCGGCGTCGGCGAGCAGCTTGGTGGACTCTGCCGGAAGCTGACCCAGGGCGCAGGCCTCGTAGGTGTTGCCGGCATACTCAACCTGGTTGAGCAGCTGGGACAGGACGACGGCGCTCATGATGGCGTCGTTATCGGGGTTCTGGTGACCAAAGACAAGAACGTTTGCCATGGATATCCTCCACTTGATATGTGTACTTGGACGTAGCTATGGTAGCACGCTGGCGCCGAACCTTATGAGACGCAAGGGCCGCGGCGCAATTTGGGGCGAGCCTGGGGGCGAAGTCTGCCCCCTTGTACCACCGCCCTCCTGCACCGACTATTTACCGGCGGCGCGCAGGGCTACGTAGGCGGCACCGATGATGCCGGCGTCGTTTCCGAGCGAAGCGACCTTAATGGGCGTCTCGCGCGAGGCAGAGAGCGCGTACTGCTTAAAGTGCTCGCGAACCTTGTCGAGATAAACATCGGCCGAGGCAGACGCGCCGCCACCGATCAGGAACATCTCGGGGTCGACCACGTTGGCGATAAGCGCCAGGGCGCGGCCAAGGTAGTCGGCCATGGTGTCGGCTGCGGCCAGCGCAAGCTTGTCGCCCTCGCGGCAGGCCTGGAACACGTCCTTGGAATCGGAGGGGCCGGTGAGCTCAATGGGCTCGACGCCCGCCTTCTTGCACTCGGCAAGGTAGTTGCTCACCACGCCGGTGGCGCTGGAATACTGCTCCAGATGGCCATGGCCGCCACAGCCGCAGGTGCGCTCCTCGGCCGGGTTCAGGCACATGTGGCCAATCTCGCCGCCGGCGCCCACAACGCCCGATACCACGTCGCCGTTAACGATAACGCCGCCGCCCACGCCGGTACCGATGGTGACCATCACCACGTTCTGCACGCCCTTGGCAGAACCGAGCCAGGCCTCGCCCATGGCAGCGGCGTTGGCATCGTTCTCATACTTAACGAC
>CABSNS010000108.1:0-5053 GCA_902479105.1 uncultured Collinsella sp.
CCGTCTAATTCGTCGGCAGCGTCAGATGTGTATATGAGACAGGCCAGGCGCGTTCCTTGGCCTTTGACGTTTTCTCGGACGCTTTCTTCAGTTCCTTGGCAGCATAGTCAAGATCTTTTGAGGTGCTCTCGATGGCATCGGTCGAGATCTCGGACCTCTCGAGCGCAGCGAAGTCCGACTCGGATGTCCTGGGCACGGCAAGCGCCGTACCGGTATAGGTCACACTATCGGTATCCTGCGCCGACACCGCCTGCGTGGCACGCGCGGCGATCAGATACGGCAGAGCCGTCTCGATTTTCTGTAAGCCTTCCGATGCGCTTTTGGCAAACTTGTTGCGCGTTTTAATGATCTCAATCCCGGTGTCGACCATATTGCCGGCAACTGGTTCGGCGCCCGGGATGAGGATGGCGACCAGGCCCGTCCCGATCGTGGCAAACCCCGCCAGGCCCAAACTCAAAATGCTCGCATCCACCACCGTGGCAGCCGTGTGATAGGACGACACCACATTGGCGCCTGCCAGCGCGCCGCTATCGGCAGCCACCTGGGTGTCCCCCGCGCGCGACATGCTCCATATCGCCGCCGTCGACGAAAACAGCAGCGTGAGCACCACCAAGATGACCACCGCAGAGGAAAGCGTGGTGTAGGCACCGTCTTCGATAAACAGGTCGATACCGGCTCGACCCATAAAGCCGCCTCGCTTGCGATGGCAGCTCGGACGGCGCGTCAAAACGCGTCTAGACCAGAAACGCTTAATCCCATGCAGCAATCCACAAATCATAATCTCCCTCCAGCCATTCGGGACGTGATTGATACGAGACATCGACCTTGAGCTCAACGTAGCCGCCCTCGGCGGTACCACCCATAACCTGCGCAAACGCACCGATCACAGGCAACGGCTTGACCTCGCCGGAAACGGACACGGACGAGACGCCGCCCGCATCGGCCCGGCTAAGCTCGACATCCCACGACAACGGCCCGCCGGCATGAAAGATCGAAACGTTGGGCACTGCGGCAAGCCGGCGGAGGGTGAACTCCTTAAGATCGTCGTCCTCCGCCGTCGTCGTGGTCATGAGCCGCGCGGTCTCGGCGGCGGCAGACTCCATGACCGCGCGCGTATAAAGCAGGCATACCGGTTGCAGTGCGAGAAGGATGAGCGTCAGAAACGTCGGCAGCAAAAAAGCGGCCTCGACCGTAGACTGCGCCCGGTCCTCGCGCGCGATATCAATACAACGCGATGTCCTTAGCGCCCGCAGCGGCGTCGATAACCGACGTCGAGGCAACGCCATGGGATGCCGCCCGCTCAACCAGCGCCGCCAAGCGTCCATCGGTGCCAGCACGCCAAAGTCCCACAATCGCCAGCACGATCGATAACAGCGCCACCGTGACGATGGCGTATTCGACCGTCGCCTGGGCAGATTCCTCACGCAGAATGCCATGCATTTCACGATCCCTCCTTTGAGCTTATTGTTTGCGGGACCAGACGCACGGCGCGCAGACGACACGAAGCATCGCCAGCATCCGCGGCAACCGTCACCATATCGACCCAGCCGCGCCCATCGCGCACGATGGCGCCCCATACGTTGCCCTTAATATCGAGATAGCCGCTCAGGGCGAGCTGGGCCGTTGGCACCTCGCGGTAGGCGCGTAACATATCCGCCGCTGCCTCGGTCATCGGTCGGTCCTCGGACCATGCAAGCCGGACCGCAATCGCGTTGTCCTCAGGTGAATCCGTCGCAGTGCCAGACCGCTTGTCGAGCGTCCGCAGAAAGGTTTGCGCCGTGACAGCGACATCCGAATCGTCCGCATCTCGCATCTCATCTTTTTGAGACGCCACCGCCGAATCTGAGCCCGAATCGAAGGCGGCCCCAGGACGCTGCTGCCGCGCGGCGTTAAGCCCCCAAAGCACCGCCGCTATCGCCACGGTCAGGCAAGCAAACACCAGCAGCACCCCGATGGGGCGCTCGCCCTCTACAGGCTGTTGATGCCCTCGCTGATAGCGTTCCATAGATCTTGGACCTTGCCCTTAAATGCGACAATGGCAATGATGGCGATCACCACGAGCACGCCGACCAAGATGGCGTATTCGGTGGTGCCCTGCGCACTCTCCTCCTGCAGTAGCTCCCCGGCATGCTGGCGAGCGCGAATTGACTGGCAAACAGCCCAGCTCCAGACCTTGCCAGCAACGTCAGTCATCGTGTTCATGTATTCCTCCCTACATCATCCCGCCTGCTCCCAACAGCGGGCCCAATATGGACAGAAGCAACGCCGGCAAGATGAGCGTGCCGGTGGGAATCAGCAGCTTGACGGGCGCACGCTCGATCTCGCGCTCGACCGCGGCGCGATGAGCCGCACGGATCTCGCGACTTTGAGCGGCCAGTGTCTCGGCAAGTGGGGCACCCAGAGCGAGCGCCTGCCCCACCGTGATGGCAAAGGTCTCGAGCGCTCGCACGTCCAGGTCGCGTGCGGCGGCCAACAACTCGTCCTCACGCGTGCCCACGCCCACCTGCCACGCCATGCAGGCCCGCTCAAGTCGAAGAGCCAGCACTGACCGGCGGTTGGCGCAGAAAATCTCAAGCGCCGCATCAAACGAAAGACCGGCCGAAAGACCCAAGCGCACAACATCGATCATCTCGGACACTTCGCCGAGCGATACTCGCGCCGGGCCGCCCGCTCCAACCGCGCCCTTCATTCGCGCGGCCAGAGCATCGACCACCGAGCGACCCGCGGCAGCGACCAGCACCGCCTCGCGCTTGCAGGCCTCTGCGATCTTGCGTGCATCCGCCCGATCCAAACCCGTCGCGACAAATACACTCAGAGCGCACAGGCAAGCCGCAACTGCAACCGGGGCGCTCATAGCTCCACCCGCATAATGCGCCGGATAACCACCAGGGCAACGGCGTTGAGGGCAAGACCCAGCACCACAGCGCCCGCGCCGGCAGGCGTCGCAAGACCGCGACGAAAATCTGCCGAAAGCAGCGCCAACACCGCGCACATGCCCGTCGGCATCGCCGCGACCATATGCGCAGACATGCGAGCCTGCGACGTCTTAACATCCAGGCGGCGCTTGAGCTCAATGCGCTCCCCCACCATGCTCGACGCCTCGGACAGTAAGTCGGCAAGCGGAGCACCGGTGCGCTGAGACACCTTAAGCGCCAAGGTCACAAGCGAAAGGCCAGGGGCGTCGATGCGCACGAGCAAGTCATCGAGCGCGTCGGTCGCCGAGATGCCGCAATCGATTGCCGCCGCCACCCGCAAAAACTCGGTATGCACCGGTTCTTGCGCATGAGCGCCCACAAAGCGCATGCCCTGGGCCAGTGAATGTCCCGAGGCAAGCGACATGGAAAGTGCGGTAAACGCCTCGGGCATGGCCTCTTCTGCATCGTGTTGCTCGCGCCGGCTCTCAAAGCCATCCCGAGCGGCGCCAACGGCAAACGGAGCAACAAGTCCCAAGGCAAATCCGAGGGGCGATAACGACACCATCGTTAGCAAAACGCAGCAGACACTGCTCGATAGCAGCAGAAACGCCAAACGCCCCGAAGCATCCTCGATCGCGAGGCCAAGGCGACGCGCCGGAGCCAGCGATGCCCACGAACGGGCGATCTTTTTCAGCAGATCGTTTTCCACCAGCTCACGCGGCAGCTTCTCTGCCACCGTCTCGAGCGCCTGACGTGCCAGCTCCGCCGGCGGTACCTGCGGCACACGAGGTTCCGCCCCGCACGCCGTCGCGACAGAAAGCCCTGCCAAGCCCCCTACGACGAGGGGCACAGTGATCTCCATTCGTCCACCTCCTCTTGTGTGAGCGTCCCCGACCGCAGGCCTTCTGCGATAAACGGCGGCTCGCGGTCAAGCTTCCAGGTGCGCTCGGCGGCATCGAAAGTCACATAGCGCTCGAGCTCTACGCCGCCCGACGCGGCGCGACGCACCCCCGAATACGAGGAGACGAAACGCCTGCCATCGGCGTGGCGCTCGGACATCACGATGCCGTCGAGCGCCATGGCAATCTGCTCCTCGATGAGCTCGCTCGGCAGATCGATGCCATAACGTGCAAGCAACGTCAGACGCACCACGGTCTCCTGCTCGGAACCCGCATGAAGCGTGGTGAGCGACCCGTCGTGGCCCGTGTTCATGGCCTGCAACATGTCGCAGCACTCGGCACCGCGCACCTCGCCCACCACGATGCGGTCGGGGCGCATGCGCAGGGCATTGGTCACCAGGTCGCGGATCGTCACCGCGCCCTCGCCCTCAATTGAAGCCTCGCGCGCCTCTAGGCGCACCACGTGCGGATGATGCGCAAACTTGAGCTCGGCAGAGTCCTCGATCGTCACGATGCGCTCGCCGGTGGAGATCTCGCATGACAACGCGTTGAGCAGGGTGGTCTTACCAGATCCCGTGCCTCCCGCAACCGCCAGGTCCTGTCGCAGCGACACCGCGCACGACAGCAGCTGCGCATACCAAAGCGGCAGCGACCCCAGCCCCACAAGCTCGTCCAGCGAGCAGATACGGTCCGAGAACTTTCGGATGGTGAGAATCGGTCCGTCAATCGCCACAGGCGGAATCACCGCGTTGACGCGATAGCCCGTTTTGAGGCGGGCGTTGACGATGGGGCTGCGCTCGTCGATACGGCGGCCAAGTGGCGAGATGATGCGGTCGATAAGCACCCGGATCTGCTCATCATCCTCAAACGCATGCTCGATGGGGTACAAGACGCCGCCGCGTTCAAAGAAAGCCGAGCGGCAGCCGTTGATCATGATTTCGGTAACGGTGTCGTCCTCGATGAGCGGCTGCAACGGCCCCAAGCCCACCACGTCATCCAAAATCTCGTCGATGATAGTCTCGCGCTCGGGCGTCGCGAGATCGGTCGGCTCCTCAACATTGAGCGCCGCCTCCACCGCAGGACGCAATTCCGAGCGGGCAAGTGCCGGGTCGATATAGGCGCTGATACGCGCCACTTCGTCGTAACCCATGCGGTCCATCACGGCGCGCTTGGTGCGTCGTTTCACCGCGCGGCGACGCCCCGCATCTACCTGTCTCTTATACACATCTCCGAGCCCAC
>CABSNS010000109.1:0-5012 GCA_902479105.1 uncultured Collinsella sp.
ATAGACCCTCGTACGCTGTTCGCCCGCCGCATGAAACTCATAAGTTCGATGCGGGGCCAATGAGCAGAAGTCGGCGCGCGTCTGGGCGGGCAAAAGGACGTCGACCGTGCGAGCATCGACGCCGATGGCATCGTCCTCACGCGCCGCACGGACGGCCTCAATCAACGCATCGCTCAGAACGCGACCCTGTCGATGCAGCATGCGATATCCACTCTCGTGAGCATCTAACGTTTGCTTCGCCCCGGTCGAATCGAACGCAACGGTTACGGCGCGCTCCGCCGGACTCTGATCCCCCGCGGCACCGGGTAGCAGCAACACGACTCCGCCCAATTCGCGCTCGAGAGCCATGGCGGCAAAGCCAAAGAGGTCCCCGCTCACCAAGCGCTTCCCCTGAGAATCGTGCGATCCGTCGAGCACGGAAGACTGGACATCAGCCGTCGCAAGCATGGCAACGAGCCCGCCCTCGGCATCCCTCGCGACAAGTATGGGCATCGCGTGGTCGGCAAACCCCTTGGGGTCTACTCCCAGCCACCAGCCGGCCGACGTCTCAATGTCGCGGTTAACGTTCACAGGACAGTAGCCCTCCGCCGAGGCGAGCGTGACAGAGCGAATGCCCGCAACCGCCTGCTCAACGGCCGCGCGTGTCGCGGCGATGAGCGCGGCACGATAGCGCTCATTTCGATCGCGGGCATCGGTGTCGGCCAGATGCCCAGGGGTACGCACGTGAGGCGCAGAAAACGTGTGGGTCGGGACCACCCAAGAAAAGGCGCCGTCGCAATTGGAGACATCCTTGACAACCTCACGCAGATCGACGAGTAGGGCCGGAGCGATCGAGGTAACCTCAAGTGAAAGGATGCAAGCGCGCCGCCCCATCCCTTCGACCACGAAGGCACGGGCAAAGATTTCATGACGGAGTGCGTCGAAACCGTCGAACGGCAATACGTCCTCTAAGTTAATGGCCACCCGGGCGGCTCCGGCCTTCATCTCTCCCTTATCCATGGCGAACGCCCTCCTTTATCTGTCGCTCACTCGATGCCGTACAAGCGCTGTGCCGTGCCGCCAAGCATAAGGTCCTTGTCCGTATCACTTAAATCTGTGGCGCGGACGCAGGCGACACCCTCTGTTAGCCACTCGCGTTTAACGGGATAACTCGTACCAAAGACAATATGGTCTGCACCAAGGACCTCAACCGCACAGGCAAGAAGCGTCTCGCCCCAGGGCTGAGCATGGGACATGTCGAAATAAACGTTGTTCTCAAGACGCTTGGAGACCGTCTCGGTATCGGTCTGGAAGCGACCCGAGGCATCTGGACGCTTGGGACCGTGCGGCAGCAGCATCTCCTTAAACGCAAAATAAGCGCCACCGAGCATGGAGTGGACCATCTTGATATTGGGGTAGCGCTCAAAGAAATCGCCAAAGATCTCTCGGCCGATCGCCGTAGTTTGGTCGACGCAGCGGCCATAAGAGCGGCGAAGGTTGTCGTACGCGAGAAGCGACTCGTTCTCGACCGGCACGGGAACATGGTGCACGTAAACGGTGACATGGCGTTCGTTCAGGTGCTCGAAAAAACTCGAGAAGACCTGGTCGTCGAGATAGCGCTTGCCGTAGTGAGCGCAGAGCTGCACACCCGCAAAACCATCGTCGAGTCTGCGGTCGAGCTCCTCCAAATTTGCTTTGGTGCCAAAGGGCGGCACAGCGACAAGCGGAATCAGACGGCCACTTGACGCCTTCGCGTCAGCAGCCATACCGTCGTTGAAACGCCGGCACATCTCGAGCGACATCCACTCGTGACAGCCGGGGAGCTTGAGGATCGCCTTGTCGACCCCCGCCTCATCCATATCGGCCAAGCGCTTCTCGAGGGTGTAGTCGCCCTCAATGTAGTTAAGACCCGGAGAACCGGCGGGCATCTCGATCACGATCTGTCGTTTGCCGGCGGAATTCATGGTCAGATAGCCTTCGGTGTCATAGGCGCGGGGTACCTCGGCCAAAAACTGTTCGCAGAGCGTCTCGTCATGAAAGATGCGCTCGTCGAACCAGTAGGAATTTGCATCGATAATCATTGGTTGGAACCGCCTTTCATCTTGTTGAAAGCATTCTAGAAAAGCAGGTACCCGGACATCAATTCCAGCTTAAGCCCACTGTATTCCATTTTGGAATAGAACTTACCGCTCACACGCGAACCTCGCCCGCTCAACGAGACAAGCGCTAACAGCACGGGCTTAGACAGAAAACGGTCGGCCCGCATCCGTTGCGGGCCGACCGTTTCATTACAGGCTACCTTTGCCGTTACGCCTGGCGGTAATGGTCAAAGAAATCGGCGAGGTCTTCGAGGGACTCTTTGAGTACTTCCATGCGCGGCAGGTACACGATACGGAAGTGGTCGGGCTCAGCCCAGTTGAAGCCGCCGCCACGCGTGATCAGGATCTTCTTCTCGTGCAGCAGGTCAAGGGCGAACTGCTCGTCATCGGTGATGTTGAACTTCTTCACATCCATCTTGGGGAAGATGTAGAACGCCGCACGCGGCTTAACCACCGAGATGCCGTCAATCTTGTTGAGCGCCTCATACACAAAGTTGCGCTGCTCGTAGACACGGCCGCCGGGACGGATGTAGTCGTTAACGGACTGATGGCCACCGAGTGCCGTCTGAACGATCGACTGAGCCGGCACGTTGGAACACAGACGCATGTTAGAGAGCATGTTGATGCCCATGATGAAGTCGCTCATGCAGCGCTGGTTGCCCGAAAGCACCATCCAGCCAATGCGATAGCCCGCGATCATGTGCGACTTGGAAAGGCCGCTAAAGGTGACACAGGGCAGATCGGGGGCGAGCGAGGCAATCGAGACGTGCTCGTAGCCGTCCATGCACAGGCGGTCGTAGATCTCATCGGCAAAGATCATCAGCTGATGCCTGCGTGCAATCTCGACGATGCCCTCGAGCACCTCGCGCGGATAGACAGAACCCGTGGGGTTGTTGGGGTTGATGATGACGAGGGCTTTGGTCGCGCTCGTGATCTTGGACTCCATATCCTCCAGGTCGGGATACCAATCCGCCTGCTCATCGCACAGATAATGTACGGGATGACCGCCAGCAAGGGTTGCGCACGCCGTCCAGAGCGGATAGTCGGGGCTGGGGATCAGAATCTCGTCGCCATTGTCGAGCAGCGCGTTCATCGAAAGCTGAATGAGCTCGGACACGCCGTTGCCCGTGTAGATATGCTCCATCTGAACATTGGGCAGGCCCTTGATCTGCGAATACTGCATGATCGCCTTGCGCGCGGAGAACAGGCCGCGCGAATTGGAATAGCCTTCGCAGTCGGGCAGCTGCTGGCGCATGTCCTTGATGACCTCATCGGGCGTGCGGAAACCGAAGGGCGCCGGGTTACCGATATTGAGCTTGAGGATGCGCTCGCCCTCGTCCTCCATACGGGCGGCCTCGTCGACGACGGGACCGCGCACGTCATACAGGACGTTATCGAGCTTGGTGGATTTAGAAAAAGTACGCATGGTGGTGCTCCTTGCAATTTGAGCTGAGGGATGGGGTTCGGGCTTGGAATCGTTGCGGGGTGATGATGCCTCGCCTTGATCGGCGTCGCCGGCAAGCAGCCAGGTAACATCGACCTCCAAAATACGGGCGAGCAGCTCAGCCACATCGCGCCGCGGGATCGTCTTGCCGCTCACATATTGGCTCATCTGACTCTTGCCGAGTTTTTTGCCGAGCATCTCCGATGCGCGGATTACGTCCGACTGGCGAACGTCGCGATCGGACATAGTCTGTCGCAGGCGATCGCTAAACGTCTCTTGGGCCACTAGAACCTCCTTGCTGGCAAAGTTCAATTTATAGAATACGAATTGAACCAAGGTTCAATTTAGGCAGCAGTATAACGCGGCACCTCATTCGAAAGTTCAATTTCATAAGAAAATGCACCAGACTCTGAGATTTGCCCAAAGTGGGCAATGACGCGCACACGTTTAGAGGTATTCGAGGAAACGGACGGCGGCAAGCGAAACATCGGCCGTTCGATATATCGCATTGATCTGCCGATGAGGATGTCCCTCGAGCGGACGCACGGCAACATCGAACTGACAGCGACGCAAGATGAGCGCGGGAAGAATGCTAACGCCCAGGCCGTCCTCGACCATAGCCATAATCGCATAGTCATCCCAGGTCGACAGCTTAGAGCGCACCGCCAGGCCCGCGCGGCGAAACAGCGGCGTAATCTCGTCGTCGCTACCGCGTTCCAGCAGGATAAACTGCTCGTTGGCCAAATCGGCAAGGGAAACGACCTCCGCGGTGGCAAGCGAGGAGTCCGCTGGCACCACGGCCATCAGCTCGTCTTGCACCAACGGTCGCGACGCCATGCCGGCGCCGCGTGGCTCGCGCGGAATAAAGCCCAGGTCGCAGCGACCTTCCGCCACCCATTGTTCAATCTCTGAGTAATCGCCCATCAGCAACTCATAATCGACGTCCGGATGATCGGCGCGAAAGCGCGCAATCACCGGCGGCAGCACGTGGGTCGCCACACTCGAAAACGTACCGATGCAGATTTTGCCGCGCATGAGTCCACGCATCTCATCCACCCGTCGCTGCAAGCGAGTGAATTCCTCGCAGAGCGCCTCGACAGCCGGCATGACCTGCCGCCCGTCGGCAGAAAGAGCCACGCCCTCGCGACTGCGGTCGAGCACCTTAAAACCCCAGTCGGCCTCAAGATCGGCCACCATACGGCTCACGCCCGACTGCGAATAGCTCAGGCGCTCGGCAGCACGCGTAAAGCTTCCGGCGCGCACCGTCTCCAGCAGCACCTGCATCTTTTGGATATTGGTCTCCACGGCACGTCCCCACCCTTGCATGAGTTTTTGTCATGTTAACCATGCATTATATTCGCTTTTATTCTAAAGCCAGTTCACCCATAGTGAACATGTTCAGATATAAAGGGGATGTCAGCGCATGAACAACGGACTGTTTACGTACTTAGCAGCATTGCTATTGTTTGGCTCCAACGGCATCATCGCCG
>CABSNS010000110.1:0-4962 GCA_902479105.1 uncultured Collinsella sp.
CCGTCTAATTCGTCGGCAGCGTCAGATGTGTATAAGAGACAGCGTCCGGAGAGGGCCCTTACGGGACCGGACGAGCGCACCATCGCCATTGATCGAAAGGATCGAATCATGAAGTTTGTTTGCCCCGTTTGCGGTTATGTGGAAGAGTTCGACGGCGACCAGCTGCCCGAGGACTTCAAGTGCCCCCAGTGCGGCGTTCCCGGTTCTCGCTTCCTGAAGCAGGAGGAGGGTCAGCTCGAGTGGGCTGCCGAGCACGTCGTGGGCGTCGCCAAGATGGAGGGCGTCTCCGAGGACATCGTTGCCGACCTGCGCGCCAACTTTGAGGGCGAGTGCTCCGAGGTCGGTATGTACCTGGCCATGGCGCGCGTCGCTCATCGCGAGGGCTATCCCGAGATCGGCCTGTACTGGGAGAAGGCTGCCCACGAGGAGGCCGAGCACGCTGCCAAGTTCGCTGAGCTCCTGGGCGAGGTCGTGACCGACTCCACCAAGAAGAACCTCGAGATGCGCGTTGAGGCCGAGAACGGTGCCACCGCCGGCAAGACCGATCTTGCCAAGCGTGCCAAGGCCGCTGGCCTTGATGCCATCCACGACACCGTGCACGAGATGGCTCGCGACGAGGCCCGCCACGGCAAGGCTTTCGCCGGCCTGCTCAAGCGCTACTTTGGCTAAGCCAACTGCCTGAGAGACATTCTCTAGCTTTATAAGGCCCGGACCGCATGGTTCGGGCCTTTTTCGTGCCTCACAAACTTGTTAACTCCCTGAAATAGGACCGCCTTCGGCATCGGTTTCTCGTCAAAACTAAGTGAGTAGACTTTTTGGAACTTACCAAGCACGCCATCCATATTGCTTTATAAAGTCGCAGGTAAATGACTCGTTTCAAAACGGCTTGGTCGCCAAAGCGCCAAAAGCCTACTCACTTAGAACCGCAGCCGTCCACGATCGAGCTATTTTGTGTCTAACGGGCATCTTTCCGTCGATTGCTCCCAATTTTGTCCAGTCAACAAATAGTTCAGACCGGAGTAATGTCTCAGCCCTTTGCTCATCTGAGCTTTTATCACGATATTCAGCATCGAGCATCCTGCATACGGCCTTAACGATCGCGCGGAATCTATCCTCATCGGATATCTGTCTGTGTGTCAGGAGAAGCACATCGTAGCCCATGGCCTGAAGGGCCGTCATGCGGTCAGCGTCACGCAAGCCATCCCCCGCGCGTCCGTGCGAGGCCTTTCCCTGACATTCAATGGCCACCTGCCGTCTGCCGTCCGGCGAAGACAAAAGTAGATCGATATACACACGGGACTTTCCATCAATCGCTCGAGCACTTGTGCTTAACGTCACTTCGACATTGAGTTCTATGCCGCAAAACCCTTCGCCTCCCAAGGATCGCGGCAGTCCAAGCAACAAATACGCCTCGACCTCAAAAGGCGACGCGGCACCCAATGGAACGAGTTGCGATACCGCCATAAATCTATTGCCGTAACGCATCCCGCAAACATCTGAACAAAAACGGTCAAGGTCTCCGCCCAAAACCAAAGCGTCTCGACGCCATAAATTTGAGGCGGTGCCGTCCTCGGACGGGCAGCGCACCCAACCGAACGTTGTCGAAATCGCGCCCGAATCAATCGCACGCGTAAGCTCCGCCTCAAGTGCCGCCGGCAGAGCGCACACCGCAAACAAGCCACACATCTCCGCCAATACCAAAAGAAGCTGAAGATCCGTCAGATGCCGCGACATGATGAATGCCGTCAGCAGAGGAGACGTAACCAAAAACCCATGCTCCGTTTCCAGCACGGATTCCCTGGGGAGCTCACCAAGAAACAGCCGCTGCCTAATGCTGGCAGGACAAGTCCGTTTGTTTCTCGTCCGAACCAATGTATACAACGGAAAACCGAGCGCGACCGCAGCCGTCGGGTTGCGGGCGAGATCATATCGCTGCCGGTCTTCTTCCGGTCGTGGAAGCGGCGGACACAAAGCGCGGACTTGAGGGGGCAAACGCCAGTACCTAAAAGCCGATATGTCACAAAGTAGATCCTTCATAGGCACAGGAGAACACGAATTTCAACCCAGTCAGTCACGCATTGGCGCGAACGCACCAAAAATGGCACCGAACGGACTGCTAAGTTTTCAACAGCCCTCCCCAACTGGCCAAAAGCTTGCCAAGAGCTGGACGAAGTTCTGTTGAAAACCGCATTTTTTTCGCATGCAAAAGCTTTATGCGGCAAGTGAGTAGACTTTTTTGAACATCCCGAGCAGGCCGGTCATCCTGCTTTCCAAAACCGCAGGTAGATAGCTTGTTACAAAACTGCCTGGTCGCCAAAGTGCCAAAAGTCTACTCACTTAGATTGCAGAGTGCCCCCATTAGCTGCAATTCCAAGGTATTAAGCACTTTTGGACTCAAATCGTCATACTGAACAAGAATTTGAGTTGAGTTTTCAGGGACAGATGCGCCATCAGCGCACCAAAAGCAGTCACTGACATCGACGAACGGGATACTCGAGCGCGTGAGGGCCCGCACAAAAGAGCTTCCACCCGCTCCGCGCTCCGCAACCACGGTGCAGTAAAGGCCCGCGTCCGCATGCTCGATCGAAACCTCCCCTGCTGGAAACGCTTTCCGCACAAGCGCAGCTAGGCCATCACGCGCCTCACGAGCACGAACGCGCACGCGGTTCACATGTCGCTCGTAATCACCCGATTCCAGCAAACGAGCCAAAGCGACCTGGTCAACAGAGCTCACCGACGAGGCGTAGAAACCAAGGTTGCGCCTAAACCGCTCCATTAGCTCATCGGGCAACACCATATACGCCAAACGCAACGCCGATGAAAGGCTCTTCGAAAACGTGTTGGTGTAGATAACCGACTGGGCGGCATCGATCGATGCGAGCGCGGGAATCGGCTTCCCGGCAAGGCGAAACTCACAATCAAAGTCATCTTCGATGAGATACCGACCTGGTCGCTCGGCGGCCCAGCTCAGAAGCGCATAGCGACGCGCAATGCTCGTCACAAGGCCGGTCGGATACTGATGGGACGGCATCAGGTGAAGGACATCGGTCCCGCTTTTCTGCAGAGTGCTCAAGTCCACGCCCTCGTCATCCAACGGGATATGTCGAACTTTGCAGCCCATAGCCTGATAGATACGCGTCAGACGCAAATAGCCCGGGTCCTCAACGGCATACACCTTGTCGGCTCCAAGCAACTGAACCAACATGGTATCGAGCAGCTGGGCGCCTGCACCGATAACAATGTTGTTGGGGTCGACATTCATGCCCCTTGTCCCACGCAGATGGTGAGCAATTGCGCGTCGCAGCCGAGCGGTGCCCTGCGCCGGTGCGGGCGAAAAGATTTCGCGCTCATCTTCGGATGCCAGCGTCGCCCGTAGTGCGCTTTGCCAAAGCCGCGCCGCCTCCAAAGCGGAAGGAGAAAGTGCATCGAACAGCTCGACCTGTCCGTTGACATCATGCGCGCTGAGGCCCACAGAGACGGTATCTCGGTCGATGCCCTGCGAAGCCAAAGGCAAAACCGGTGCATCCGGAAGCTTGCAAGCGTAGTAGCCACGACGCGGCATTGAGCAAATATAGCCCTCGGCAAGTAACTGGCTATATGCATTCTCGATGGTAATGACACTGATTCCCAGATGACTGGCAAATGCGCGCTTAGACGGAAGATGCTCCCCCGCCGCAATACGTCCAGCAACAATATCATCTCGAATTTGCTGGTAAACATACTCATAAAGCGATGCTTCGCCGCGTTTTTCCAAATTGTAGTCAAGCATGAGTTTGCCACCTGACCTTATCGAGCTGTTCAATCTGGTATTAGGCTGACCTTATTATTATCTCGAAAACTGAGTATTTTGCCATACCCAGCTCCCCGATAGGATGTTCCGTCAAGCAATGCACATGCCAACCAAGGGAGCAACCATGGCAGAACAGACCAGCAAGGCCGATCGCGTCAAACTCAATCGCGAACTCGCGCAGATGCTCAAGGGCGGCGTCATCATGGACGTCACCACGCCCGAGCAGGCACGTATCGCCGAGGAGGCAGGCGCCTGCGCCGTCATGGCACTCGAGCGCATCCCGGCCGACATCCGCGCCGCAGGCGGCGTCTCGCGCATGAGCGACCCCAAGATGATCAAGGGCATCCAAGAGGCCGTCTCCATCCCCGTCATGGCCAAGTGCCGCATCGGTCACATTGTCGAGGCGCAGGTCCTGCAGGCCATCGAGATCGATTACATCGACGAGTCCGAGGTTCTCTCCCCCGCCGATGACGTCTATCACATCGACAAGACCCAGTTTGACGTGCCGTTTGTCTGCGGCGCCCGCGATCTGGGCGAGGCGTTGCGCCGTGTTGCCGAGGGCGCCACTATGATTCGCACCAAGGGTGAGCCGGGTACGGGCGACGTCGTCCAGGCCGTGCGTCACATGCGCAAGATCCAAAAGCAGATCCGCGACGTTGTTGCCCTGCGCGACGACGAGCTCTTTGAGGCAGCAAAGCAACTGCAGGTTCCGGTCGAGCTGGTGCGCGAGGTCCATGCCACGGGAAAGCTTCCCGTCGTGAACTTTGCCGCCGGCGGCGTAGCGACCCCCGCCGACGCTGCGCTGATGATGCAGCTGGGCGCCGAGGGCGTCTTTGTCGGCTCGGGCATCTTTAAGAGCGGCGACCCGGCCAAGCGCGCCGCCGCCATCGTCAAGGCCGTGGCAAACTTCACCGATGCCAAGCTCATTGCCGAGCTTTCGGAGGACCTGGGCGAGGCCATGGTCGGCATCAACGCCGACGAGATCGAGATCATCATGGAGGAGCGCGGACGCTAGTCCGGCAGAAAGGATCGCACATGAGCGATTATGCAGACCAAACGGTCGCCGTGCTGGCGGTCCAAGGTGCTTTTGCCGAGCACGAGGCGAGGCTGTCCGAGCTGGGCGCACACTGTATTGAGCTGAGGCAGGCGGCCGATTTGCAGCAGGACTTTGA
>CABSNS010000111.1:0-4918 GCA_902479105.1 uncultured Collinsella sp.
AAGCAAGCCCTGCCGTTTTCGCTGAGCGACGAGCAGGAGACCGCGTTCCAAGATATCCTGCGCGATATGTGCGATGGTGGGCGCGTGATGAACCGCCTGCTGCTGGGCGATGTCGGTACCGGTAAGACCGCCGTTGCCGCCTGCGCTCTGGCTGTGGCTGCCGATAGCGGTACGCAGGCCTGCGTTATGGCGCCCACGGGCGTGTTGGCGCGCCAATATGCCGATAAGACCGGCCCTCTGCTCTCGCAGGCGGGCATGTCCTGGGCGCTTCTGACGGGTGCCACGCCGGCCTCAGAGCGCGAGCAGATCCATGCCCAGCTTGAATCGGGCGAGCTCGACGTCCTCTTTGGAACCCACGCGGTGCTTTCGGATAACGTTGCGTTCAATCATCTGTCGCTTGTCGTCATCGACGAGCAGCACCGGTTTGGCGTTGGCCAACGCAACGCCCTACGCGCGAAGGGCCCCGGTGCGGACCTGCTCGTTATGACGGCGACACCGATCCCGCGTACGCTGGCGCTTTCGGTCTACGGCGATCTGGACACGAGTATCATCCGCCATCGGCCCGTCCCTGGCGCTGGCGTGACGACACGCGTGCTCACCGAGTCGAGCCGCGACCTCGCCTATGGCGCCATCCGCGAGGCGCATGAAAAGGGTCAGCAGGCCTACGTGATTTGCCCGCTCGTGGAGCCGAGTGACTCGGCCGATGAGCTTGAAGACGTGCCCGGTATCGCCCGCGACGACGAGGGCCGCGTGACCGTGCCTGTGCCGCTGCACGATACGGCGACCGAGCTCGATCGCCTGCGTCTGGCGTTGCCGGGTCTTGCCATCGAGCGCCTTCACGGCCGTATGCCAGCGGGGGAGAAGGATCGCGTTATCGACGCCTTCAAGCGTGGCGAGATTGACGTGCTCGTCTCGACTACGGTGGTCGAGGTGGGCGTCGACGTGCCCAACGCCACCGTCATGGTCATCGAGAACGGTGAGCGGTTTGGCTTGGCGGCGCTGCATCAGCTACGCGGTCGCGTGGGCCGCGGCAGCGTGTCGGGCACGTGCCTGGTCATGACGCACTCCAAGGGCAATGGCGGCGCCTCGGCGGCACAAGACCGTCTCCAGTCGCTCGAAAAGACCTCGGATGGTTTTACGCTTGCCCAGATGGACCTGCGTCTGCGTCACGAGGGCGAAATCCTGGGGTACCGTCAGCACGGTGGCGTGACCTTGCGCTTTGTGGACCTGGATGCCGATGAGGACCTTATCGAATGGGCCCATTTGGACGCGGTCGAGCTCTTGCGGTATGCTTGCAACCTTGACTCTGTGGCGACGCGTCCCTTGCGCGAGGCGGTCGCCATGCGTTATCGACATATCTTTAAGGAGGTCAGCGGAGGATGAGAATCATCGGCGGCGAATGGCGCGGTCGTAAGATCGAGGAGCCCCGTGGTCGCGATGTCACCCGCCCCACGACTGATCGCGTACGCGAGGCGTGCGCATCTATGGTCATGTCGGCATTCGACTTCGATCTGGACGAGGTCCGTGTGCTGGACGCCTTTGGCGGCTCCGGTGCCTTAGGGTTAGAGATGCTCTCTCGTGGGGCCCGCTCGCTCACGACGTTTGAGATCGATCGCAACGCCGCGCGGCTCATTACCAAGAATATCGAGTCGATCTGCCGTGACCGTTGGCGCGTGGTCACGGGCGACATGCTGGCGAGTGCCTCGCGCGGTCGTGTACCGGGCGACCCCTTTGATCTGGTCCTGCTCGACCCGCCCTATGCTTTTGGCGCCGAGCCGGTCGAGGAACTGCTGCAGAACCTGTCTCAGCAGGGTCTGCTTGCACCTGGCGCTTTTGCCCTGTTTGAGCATGCCGCCGCCGATTCGGGCGCGCATCCGGTAGGCTTTGAGACTGTACGTGAGAAGCGCTACGGCATTACCTCGGTCGACCTGCTCCGTTGGGTCGGCGATGACGACGGTGAGGGCGACAGCGCCGGCGCAGATGCCGACAACAACGATGCCACGACGTTTCAGGAGGACGCCTATGAATGACACCATCAACCGCGTGATCGTCCCGGGCACCTTCGATCCCATCACGTTTGGCCATATCGATGTGATCCGCCGCGCCCGCCGCATCTTTCCCAGCGTGATCGTCGCTGTTGCCGAGTCGCAGGGTAAAAACGGTGTGGGCACCACGTTTATGCTCGATGAGCGCGTGGCGCTGGCCCGCGAGGCGCTCGGTAATATCGACGGCGTCGAAGTCCTGCCCTTTACCGGCCTCTTGGTCGACTTCGCTCGTGAGCAGGGGGCGGGGGCCGTGGTCAAGGGCCTGCGCGCCATGACCGACTTTGAGTATGAGCTGCAGCAGGCCGACCTCAATTATCGCTTGGATAGCGAGCTGGAGTCCATCTTTGTCATGAGTGCTCCGCAGTACGGTTACATCTCGAGCTCGGTCGTTCGCCAGATCGCCTCGCTCGGCAGCGATGTATCGACGTTTGTGCCGCCCAACGTGGTCGAAGCGCTCAGACATCGCTTTTCGTGACGTTTTTTATTGCCTGGTGGCATGTGGTAAACTAGCACGATGATATGTTACCTATGAAAGGAGACCGGATGCCGGGCGAGAATTTTCCTGGCGATAGGATCGTCAGCTTGGTCGATGAGCTCGAAGGGCTGATCGAGGAAGCCAAGCCGCCTTTCGGCAAGAACGCTCAGTTCAAGGTCATCGACGCCGACGTGTTCTTCAACATCCTCGACGAGATCCGCATGAGCTATCCCGAGGAGTGGCAGAAGTCCCGCCGTATCCTTAAGGAGCGCGAGGAGCTTATGGCTTCCGCCGCCGCTCAGGCCGATTCCATCATCGCCGACGCTCAGCAGCAGGCCCTCACCATTGCCGGTGAGCAGGAGATCGTCCGCCTTGCGCAGCAGCAGGCCGACGACATCCGCGATCGTGCCCAGCAGTACGAGCGTGAGACGCGTTATGCTGCCGAGGACTACGCAGAGCAGGTCTTTACGCACCTGGAGGAGAACCTCAAGAGCCTGACTGGCACCGTTACCCGTTGCCGTCAGCAGCTCAACGAGGGTGCCGCCCAACAGAATGGTCAGTGGTAATGGCTGAGTTCCCGAGCGTTACCGTCGATCTTTCCGAGCAGCTCGAGTTTCCTGGAGATTCGTATCCGCTGACCGGTAAGGTCGATGTCGCCACCTACACGGTGGGCGAGAAGGAGTACCAGCTTCAGGACGGCATCGACTACGACGTTGTCTTTACCAATGCCGGTACCGGTGTCTTGCTCACGGGCATGGTCCGCGCGCACGCCACCGGCGAGTGCGACCGTTGCCTGGAGCCCGCCTCGTTTGATATCGCCGGCGAGATCGAGGAGTTCTACCTCTTTGAGGAGCCCGAGGATCCCGAGGCCTACGAGGACGGCTACGAGCTCCTGGGTGAGGACCGCATCGTCGATCTGGGCGAGCCCATCAATGACGCGGTCGTTATGGACACGCCGTTTGTGGTGCTCTGCAAGCCCGATTGCCGTGGTCTGTGCCCCACATGCGGTTGCAATCTCAACGTCGAGCAATGCGATTGCGCCGCCCAGGCAGAGGCGGAATGGGCCGCTGCCACGGAAAATCCATTTGCAGCATTGAAGAATCTCAAGCTCGATGAGTAAAACTGTGGTAGTATCGCTACTTGCGCGTAATCGCCACACTGGATAGTTCATAAGGAAGGTCACTATGCCCGTACCTAAACAAAAGCAGGGTCGTATCCGCACTCACACCCGTCGTTCCGCCAACATGAAGATCTCGGCTGCGGCTCAGTCCACGTGCCCCCGTTGCGGCGCTGTCAAGCTTCCGCACCACGTGTGCCCCAGCTGCGGTTTCTACAAGGACCGCGAGGTTATCGTTACCGAGTAACGGTATACTCTGGATGCGATGCCGTTCCAAATGGAACCACAATGGCCGGCTCAATGAGTCGGCCATTTTTGTATAAGGAGCATGTATATGAGTAACGTTCGCGTTTGTGTAGACGTTGTGGGCGGAGACGAGAAACCTCAGGTCGTTCTCGATGGTATCGAGGCCGCACTTGCCGCCGATCCCGATATCGAGGTCTTTGCAGCTGGCCCCGCCGAAATCGTCAATCCCTTTGCTGCTTCCCACGCACGTGTTGAGGCCCTTGAGGCACCCGACGTTATCGCCATGGATGACGATCCCATTCGCGCCGTGATGACCAAGCGCAAGTCTTCGATTGTGCTTTCCTGCCGTGCCATTAAGAAGGGCAACGCGGACGCGTTCTTCTCTGCTGGTTCTACTGGTGCTATGACCGCCGCGGCTACCGCTTACGTGACGCCATTTAGGTATCAGGCCGAGGGCAAGAAGCAGCCGGTGCGTCCGTGCCTTACCAATGCGCTGCCCAATCGTGCCGGCGGCCTGACGGTCCTGTGCGACATGGGCGCCAACCCCGATGTCGAGGTCGACGATATGGTTCGTTTTGCCCAGATGGGTTGTGCCTATGCGCGCGTCGTCCTGGGCATCGAGCATCCCCGCGTGGGCCTGCTTGCCAACGGCACCGAGGATGAGAAGGGCTCCAACTTTACCAAGGCCTGCTTCCCGGCCATGAAAGCCGCCGTTCCCGGCTTTGTTGGTAACTGTGAGGGAACGGACATCACCTCCGGTAACTTCGATGTCGTCGTTGCCGATGGTATGTCGGGCAATATTGCGCTCAAGGCCACCGAGGGCGCTGCCAAGTTTTTGCTGCAGGAACTCAAGGGTGCCTTTATGTCTTCGCTTGGCACCAAGATCGCCGCGCTGCTCATTAAAAAGCAGATGCGCGAGATAAAGGCCAAGCTTTCGGGCGACGCCAAGGGTGGCGCGATTCTTTTGGGCCTGCGCGGCGTGGTCCTGATCGGCCATGGCGCCACATCGGTCGAGGCTGTTAAAAACGGTACGCT
>CABSNS010000112.1:0-4843 GCA_902479105.1 uncultured Collinsella sp.
GAGGCGGGCGAATCGAACATCACGTCGACGATGCGATGCGTGCCGGCCTTTTCAAACGTCGGCTCGAGAAAGGCGCGGAGCTCCCCTTTGATGTCGTTGATGATGAGGGAACGGCCTTGCTCGAAGTTAGCCAAGGCTGACAAAATGGCGACGCGCCTGCTCTTGCCCTCTCCGCTTTCGGCGAGGATACAGGCGTGGACCGAGTCGATGAGCCTGACGCTCCTCCCGATCTCGCCCACGGCCAACGTGCCGCCCGAGGGCTTGCCGCCCTCCTTCCACGACTCGCTTCTATGTTTAAGCTCACCGTGCGCCGAGATGAGCCTCGCGTCGCCGTGGATGGGCGCGCCCGGCGCGCGGCGCCCACCGATCCAGGTCCCGTCGTGGAGCCAGCGCGACCAGTCGAAGTGGCTCCAGACGCCTGCTATCGTGGAGATGGCGAGGGTCGCTACGCATCCCACGAGGAAGGCGTTGTCCTGGATCAGCTCCGGCAGGACTTCGAGCGGGTTTTGGAACATGGTGTCGGGGAGTTCGGGTGCTGCGGCCGTCCCGAAGCTTGTGAGCGTCGCGGCGATGCCGGTGACCCATGCTTCCAGCCAGTGCCATGCTGCCGGCAGCAGGACGAGTGCGATCGCGGTCCCAGCGGCCGTGCCGGCGGCGACACAGCGCTTGAAATGCGCGCCCTCGTCGACGTTGAAGCTCTTCTGCTTGCTCATAGAATCATTCCCTTCACTATGGTTTTCGCGGGGTCGAGCACGATGCCAGCCGCATCGCCCCTGATCGCGGCCGATGCAGCGGCTGCGAGCGCCCTTGCGAGCGCGCGCTCGGCTTTCTGGCCGACCTCATCTGACGGGTCCTTCTTGCTTCCGGGGTTCTCCGTTGCGAACGCGAGCGCTTTGGTAAGGGCTCTGCTCACGGCAACCGGGGCTTTTGCCATAGAAAGCGCGTAGGACGGACATGACCGGAGACACCTCTCCGGGATGGGCCTGAGCTCGCGGACGGCTTCTCGCGCCCCCTCCAGATCTTCACCGGTGACGCAGGCGCGGACCTCGCCGACGAGCGGCCTCATACGCTTGCGCTCCGTTGCAGGCCCGCCGTCCGGCCTTGCGGACCTCATCAGTTCCCTTTCGGGGCCCGCTGTCCGGTCGGGTGCGATGACCCTCAGCAGGGCGTTGCCCTGGCGCGCGCGTAGCTCCTGCATGGCGTCGTTCACGTAGCGGTCTCGCGCAGCGCTTTCGAGGCCTTTGAGGCCGGCGCAACGCTCCACGGACTTGCTGTAGGCGGCGCTTGCCCCTTTGATTTCAGGATGCCTCGTTCCTGTTTCCGCGATTGCGTCATCGACGGCCTTGGCGACATCTGGGTGCCAGCGGCGGAGGTGCGCGTAGGAGATTCGGCCGTCCGCAGGCAGAGTGACGCCAATCTCGTCGGCGGGGATATGGCGGACGGCGTCGATCGCCCGCGACCTCGCGAGGTCGCGGGCCTCATACTCGGCCGCGAGCGCCGGGGCCAGGGCCGCGTCGGTGAGCGCGTTTCTTGCCCGGGCGAGCCTGTTGCGGGCCATGAGCGAATCGAACGAGCCATCGGACGACCACGCAATAACGTGCACGTGCTTGGAATTCGGGTGGTTCTCGTGCTCGGCGGCTACCCAACGGACGCTGGACTCGGGGATGCCCATTGCCTCGGCAAGCGCCGGCGCGAGGTTTCGGCGGCAGAAGCGCTGCCAGTCCTCCTTGCACGCGAGGTCGAGCTCGCATGCCTCGTCCCTGCGGACGCTGAGCACAACGGTAGCAATCGCGCCGTCAGCTTTTTCGAGCTCCCTGCGGGCCGCGCGGAGCTGGACGGCCCCGTTCTGGTCGAAGAGCGCGGTCGACCCGGGCCTCTCGGCGTAGTAGCCGACGAGCCCCATCCTCTCTGCGAGCTCGGAGCGCCTGAGGTCGTCGACGGTGGCTGACTTGTCGGCCCCTTCGCGCGTGGCGACGTATTCGATGTTGTTGGTGATGACGGCGGAACGCCCGCTCGACCCGGGGAGGTGCACGCGGGCGTTCACGACGAGGCTGCTACGACTTGCCATCGGACAGACGCTCCCTTGCCTCCGAGAGCGTCATGCCGCGCTGCATGAGGCCCGCTTGCTTGTCGTAAGCGGCGTAGATGTCCGAGGCGCTCACGCCATCCAGGCCCTCGAACGTGCCCTTCTCGATCTCAACTGCCGCGATGGCCGCGACGATCGAGGCACGGGTAGCGCGGTGCACGACGCGCGCGATGCGGTCCTCCTGCTCGGCGTTGCGTTTGTCGAGCGTGTGGTCGAGCTGTTCGATCAGCGGCTGCATAACGCCGCGCAGATAGGTTCCGAGCTCGGTGGAGTAGAGCGCGAGGCCGTCGGAGGCGAGCCCGCCCGCGATGAGCTCGCGGGCGGCTGCGCTGTCGGTCAGGCCCTTTGAAACGCCGTAGGCGTGCAGGCGGCGGTGGTCGTCGGGGGAGAGCCGAAGGCTCATGACCTTGGCGCTCTTACTCATCGAGGGCCTCGACGGCTTCGCTAAAACAGCAGCCCATCTCGGTGCGGGAGACATAATCGTCGGGCCAGCCAACGCCCATCTCCACGATGTCGGCGAGCGCGCGGAACGTGTACGTGTAGTTTCCCAGCACGCTCCAGTTGTCGAGGACGACGTCGAAGAACGAATCGACGTACACGCCGCGGCCGGCTGCGGCAAGGCTTCCCTCGAGGAAGCGGGCCTTGTCGCTACGAGCGGCCGGTGTCGCGGCGAGCTTGTTCCCCACGGAGTTCCAGCAGTCGAGTGCGTGAAAGCGGATCAGCCTGTCAGGATCGACTACTAATCCCTTGCCGTGCTTGGCGGCGAGCTCGACGAGGGAGAGGAGCGTGCGCTCATGGCTCTCGCTGCCCGCGAGCGCCGCTTCCTCTCGCAGGATGTCGACGATGGTTTCCTGGCAAATGTTCGCGGGCTTGCGGGCGAAGGTGTCCCTAATCATTGGGGCCCTCCTTTTCTTTGGGTTGTTTTCCGCCGGTGCGTCCCATTCCTTTTGGACGGCCGAGGCTCTTGATGAGCATGTCTTGGGCTTCCACGGGCGATTCTTCGGGGACGAAGGAACCGGCGAACGAGGAGAGCGCTTCGAGGAACTCGAGGAGTTCATCGGGTATCTCTGCGGGGCTCCTGATACGCCTCAGCTCGGCGACGATAAGACCGACCTGCTCCTTCAGGGCCTTCCTCATCCTCACCGTCGCGCTCACCGTGAAGTTGGACTCGAGGAGGCATTTTGTGATGTAGTCCTGCTTCGAGAGGCCGCTCAGGGCGACCTTGAGGTCGAGCTGCCTGGCCTCTTCGGGGGAGATGCGGAAGGCGACCGTCTTGCAACGGCGCCTTCCCTTGTGGTCCACGATTGGCCTACTCATGCATGCCCACCTCGTTTAGGGCGTCAACTAGGCTCCTCTGGGTCGAGGGGAACATGTGGGAGTAGTTCTCCGTGATCTCCGCCGACTCATGCCCCATGCGGTCGGCGATAGCGTTCGCCGAGAATCCCAGGTTAATCAGGAGGCTGACGTGCGAGTGACGGATGTCGTGGATGCGGATGCGCTTGATGCCGGTCGAGGCGCACCCGCGTTTCATCTCCGCGGCGAGCTTGTGCTTCGTCATCGCGAAGATGCGGTCTTCAAGCTCGAGGTCGGGCAGGGTCGATAGATAGTCCTCCATCTCGTCGCGGAGGAAGTCGGGCATGAGGACGTCCCGCCTCGATTTCCTGGTCTTGGGCGTCCCGACGACGTCCTTCCCCTTGATACGGGAGTAGGAACGGCGGACCATGAGCAGGCCGCGCTCGAAATCAAAGTCCATCGGCCTCAGGGCGAGGAGCTCGCCCTCGCGGATGCCGGTCCAGTAAAGGAGCATGAAGGCGTGGTAGGATTCGGGCTTATTTGCCAGTGCCTCGATGAAGGTCTCGAACTCGTCGGCGGTCCAGAAGGACATCTCGGTCGTCGGCTTCTTGCTGCCCACCTTTCCCGTGACGAGCATCGGGTTGGAGGGCAGGCGGTAGAAGCGGACTGCGTGGTTGAATACCGCGGAGAGTTGGTTGCAGACGGTGTGAAGATAGGTGTCCGACAAATCGCGTGCGAGCAGCTGGTTTTCCCAACGCACGATATCGGCGGGAACTATGTCGCACATGCGCATCTCCCCGAAGTAGGGGAGTAGGTACTTGCCTATGATCGCCTCCTTGGTGAGCTTGGTGCCGGGCTTCAACCGGGGACCCACATCCCGGTAGTACGTCATGATGAAGTCATCGAACCTCATCTCTAGGCGCCCCTCGCACGAGGCGAGGAAATCCGCTTCCCACCGGCGCGCGTCGGCTTTGGTCTTGTGGCCGCGATGGGTCTTCTTGCGGCGTTCGCCGAGGGCGTCCCTATACCAGACCTGCACGGTGTACGTGCCAAGCTTTTCATCCCGGCTAATGGACATGGGAGCCACCACCGATGTCGGGGCGGGAGGCGGAGCACATACGGCGATTGAAGTACGCGGTCTCCACCTTGCCGGGAATAGTGATGACCCCCTGATCCCTCAGCTCCGAGTTCAGTCTTTGGATCAACTTGAATGCATAAGATTTGCTCATGCCCGTCAGCTCGGCGACCTCAACTGCTCCCAAATAACGGCTGGTCATTGTCTAACTCCTTTCAATATTACGTATTGGATGGCATTGAAACGTATTTTACGCTTAGCGTTATGGTTTGACAACAGAAATACCGTAAATTACGAAATGCAATTGGTGGAAACGTAGTTATGGGAAAACCGGAACCCTGCGTGAATCACGGGTGCCCATCGAGTTGCCGGTTTATGCGGCCCCATGG
>CABSNS010000113.1:0-4776 GCA_902479105.1 uncultured Collinsella sp.
ACGAGCGGGGGCTCCTATCTTTTTAGTGCCCTCGGATTGGGTCATAGTGTCTGTCCGCGCCAAAACATCGGCGTTGCCGGAACACTTGGCACTTGGGGACGTTCCTTTTGTGCCGGCAGTTTGGGACACTCCTTGCGTTAAGAGGCTGGCGTGCGTCAACCTGTTCACATTGCAGCAAAAAAATCGCCCCGTTCTTGGTTGAGGACGGGGCGATTCGTCTTTCGGACTTGTGCAGCCAGGCTTATGCAAAGCGGGCGACGAGCTCCTGGAGCACATCGGTCATCTTGACGAGCGAACTGACCGGGACGAACTCGTTGACGCCGTGGTAGCAATAGCCGCCGGTGGAAAGGTTGGGGCAGGGCAGACCGCGGAACGACAGCTGCGCGCCGTCGGTGCCGCCGCGAATCGGCAGCACTTGGGGCTCAACGCCGCAGGCAAGGTAGGCTTCCTTGGCAACATCAATAAGCTCGGGATAGTCACGAACGATCTCGGCCATATTTCGATACTGCTGCTTAATCTCGACCGTCACGCGCTCCTCACCCAGACGCTGGTTGAGCATCGAGGCGGCGGCATCAATAAGGTCGAGTTTCTGCTGGAACTTGGCGGCGTCATGGTCGCGGACGATATAGCGCGCTGTGGCGTGATCGACGGTCGCAGATACACCCTCAAGGTGATAAAAGCCCTCGTAGCCTTCCGTATACTCCGGGCGCTGCGCGTAGGGGAGCAACGCGTTGAAGTCGCAGAACAGATTGCCTGCGTTGACCATACGGCCCTTAGCGTCGCCCGGGTGGATGGACTGGCCCTCAAAGCGGACGGTCGCCTCGGCGGCGTTAAAGCACTCCCACTCCAGCTCGCCGATGGGGCCGCCGTCGACCGTGTAGGCGTACTCGCAGCCAAAGGTATCGATATCCAACAGCTCGGCTCCGTGGCCGATTTCCTCGTCAGGGCAGAAGCAAATGCCGAGTGCAGGATGGGGCAGAGAAGGGTCCTGAGTGATACGCGCGACAAGCGACATGATCTCGGCGACGCCTGCCTTGTCGTCCGCGCCCAGCAGCGTGGTGCCATCGCTGCAGACCAGGTCCTCACCCGCGAGGTCATTCAGGGCGGGAAGCTTGGCGGTGCTCATGGCAACGGGCTTACCGTCAACCGTGCCGCAGACCAGGTCGCCGCCCTCGTAGTGTACGATGTGCGGCTTCACGCCGGCGCCCGGTGCAACTTCGGTGGTGTCGAGATGGGCGATCAGGCCCAGGGCGGGCTTGTCCTCAGCGCCCGCACTTGCGGGGATATGCGCGCAGACATAGGCGTGCTCGGTCACGTGGGCATCTTCCGCACCAAGCTCGCGCAGCTCTTCAGCCAGCACGTTGGCAAGGTCAAACTGAACGGCGCTCGAGGGTACCTGGTCGCAGTTTGCATCCTCGGACTGCGTGTTGATCTGGACGTAGCGCAAAAAGCGCTCGAGGACATCGGGGTTCGTGGTGGTGTTTTCCATAAAGACCGCTCCAATCTTGGTCGTCGTGTGCAACAAGAACTCTAGCACGGTATGCCACGGCATACCGCGACGCTTGGATGGGGTAGAATCAGCCATTGAATGCAGAAGGGACGGAAGATCATGGATACGACAAATAGCTCGCGCGAACTACATCTGACAGTGGCGAACGAAGACTACTTGGAGTGCATGGTTCGCATTGAAAGCGAAGAGGGGGAAACCAACGGCGTTCGATCGGTCGACATCGCGCAGCGCCTTGGCGTCTCCAAGGCATCGGTCAATAAAGCGGTTTCGGCGCTCAAGGCATCCGAGCTTGTCGAGCAATCGCACTACGGCAAGGTAGTCCTGACCGATCGCGGCCGCGAGGTTGGCACGGCTATCTGGTACCGTCATCGCCTCGTCCGCACGTTTTTGGTTCAGGAGCTCGGTGTCGAATTTGAGCGAGCCGATTCCGAGGCCTGCATGATGGAGCATGCGCTATCCGAGGACACGATGAGCCGCTGGCTCGCCTATCTCGAAAAGCAGGGAATCAGCGTCGAGGAATAGCGGGATATATATGGATACGAGTTATTACAACCGCTTTGGTGCCGAGGAACTTACGCGCCGCTTGTCGAGCGAGACCTTGTTGGCGCAGGGCCCCATGGGCAGTGTTTTGTTGAGTGAGTACGATGCCGCCGACATTCCACCGGCGTTTTGGAATCTGGCAGAGCCGCAGACCGTTTCTCGTATCCATCGCTTGTATGTCGCCGCCGGCGCGCAGGTGCTCATTACCAATACCTTTCAGGCATCGAGCTATGCCCTCAAGCACGACCAGATTGCGCCGTCCGTGGCGGAGGTCAATCGCGGGGCCGTCGACGATGCCCGCCAGGCGCACCCTCAGCTACTGCTGGGCTCGATGGGCCCGATCGGTATTGAGTGGTTTGCCGAGGACTCTGTCGAGTATCGTGAAATCCGCGGCATTGCGCGCGAACAGGCGCACGCCTTGCTCAATGCTGGTGTTGACGGTCTGCTGATCGAGACGGTGACGTCTATCCGTAATCTGCAGCCCATGCTTGCCGGCGCCCGAGATGCCGCCGACGGCATGCCTGTTCTGGTGAGTTTTGTCGTTGACGATAAAGGCGACCTGCTGGGCGATGGCCTCAACATCGAGGCAGCCGTTTTGTACGCCGAAAAACACGGCGCAAACTCGGTTGGTGTTAATTGCTGTTCGCTTGCGGCCGCGAATGCGGCGGTGCCCAGGATGGTTGCATCGGCGACTACTCCCGTTACGGTGCGTCCCAACGTAGGCGATCCGGTCCAGACTCAGGATGGCCCCGTATGGCACGAGAATCCCGAAGCTTTCGCGCGCGCATGCATCGAATGGAGACATGCCGGCGCCGCAATGGTGGGCAGTTGCTGTGGAACCACGGCAATCACTACGGCAGCGATGGCCGAGGCGCTCGATATATAAAGGGCAAAACCGCTCCATACGGGGCGGTTTTTTTTATTGCTTGCATGTCCTCGGCAGCATTTGCCCAAATGGTGAATGCTGGTGCCGGCAGGTTGCTGAGTGCGTGTTGCGGGTATACCTCACGCGTACCATGATCCAAACACTGTGAGGTGTCTGCGCGTGTGCGCGATAATTCATTTTGGAACTGACGGTTGGCGCGCTCGCGTCGATGAGGACTTCACTGCCGATAACGTTGCCCGTATCGCCGATGCCGTCGGCGAGTTGTGGCAAAAGACCAATCCGGGCAAAACGGTATATATAGGGTTCGACACCCGGCCCCTGGCGAGCGAGTTCGCTGAGCTTGCGGCGGGCGTGCTAGCAGCGCACGGGCTGGACGCCGTGCTCGCTTCGCGACCTGTTCCGACCCCTGCCCTTACGTGGGCGGCGGCTTATGACGGTGGGGCGTGCGGCGCGCTCATGGTGACGGGGTCCCATCATCCGCAGGGTTATCTGTGCCTCAAGATTCGCATGGGTGACGGCTCGACCGCCAACCAGGATGTCATCGAAGAGCTCGAAGAGACCATGGCTCCCGAGCCAATGGGGATCGAGGGGCAATATCGCACCGCGGATATCATTCCTGACTATATGCAGGCGGTGGCATCGTTTGTCGATGCCGAAGCCATCCGCGACGCGCACCTGCGCGTGGTTGTCGATCCCATGGGCGGCGCAGCCCAGGGTTATCTAGCCGACTTGCTGCGCGAGCTTGGCGTTGAGGTGCACGAGATTCACGCCGGGCAGGCGTCTGACCAAGAAGATATCTGCCCCGACCCCGTTGAGCCTTGGGTGGACACTTGCGAGCGCGCGGTTATCGAGGACGGAGCTTGCGCCGGCCTGGTGACCGACGGCGACGCCGATCGTATCGGCGCGGTTGACGAGCGCGGCAGATATATACATCCGCATCAGATCATGGCGCTCGTTTTGGGCGACTTGGTTCAATTTCGTAATTTGGAGGGGCGCGTCGTCGTCAATCTTTCGTGTTCGACGCTCGTGCGTCGCATTGCCGAGGCGCTTGGCTGCCGCGTGACCGTCAAACCAGTCGGTTTCAAATATATAGCGGCAGAGATGAAGAAGGGCGGCGTCCTCATAGGCGGTGAAGAAGCCGGTGGTATCGGCATCGCCGCGCATATGCCCGAGCGCGATGGAATCCTCGCCTGTCTGATTCTGTGTGAGCTTATGGCAAAGACGGACGCGCCTTTGGGCGTTCTGGTCGACCAACTCGAGGATAGTTTTGGTAAGACGAGTTACGGTCGACGGGATTTGCGCCTTGAGGCCGAAGATGCCGAAACGTTACGAACCCTGCTGCCGGGCGTAAACCCCAAGTCGATTTGTGGCAAGGTGCCGCAAAACGTTAGTCATATGGATGGCTTGCGTTTGGCATTCGAGGATGACACGTGGCTGCTGGTCCGTCCTAGCGGGACCGAACCAGTGGTGCGCGTCTACGCCGAGGGGTTCTCGGTGGAAGAACGCGATGAGTTGCTCGATGCTGGCTGTGCTTTAGCTAGGGGGACGTATCCGCTTTAACCATGAGACTGCCTTATATAAAGAGATGCTCGGCGAGCGGTAGTTAACGGCTGGCAAACGTTAGTCGGATCACAAGATGTGTAGGAAATGTGTACGCCCAGATTCCCGCCCCCGGGGCCCCTCCGGTCTGGCAATATATCTCCTTGCCGCGCGGCCCGGTCGAACCGGATCAGCCGCGGGGCGTGCACCTTGAGAACCGGATACTGCGAGGATGGACACACCAGTTGTGTCGCATCCGGGCAGACATCGAACCATTTGAAATGGTCTAACTTGGATTTGT
>CABSNS010000114.1:0-4764 GCA_902479105.1 uncultured Collinsella sp.
TAATTCGTCGGCAGCGTCAGATGTGTATAAGAGACAGGTCCTGGACCTGTCGGCGACGGCGGGCCAGCTCACGTTTTCGTGCGAGGCGAGCCCGCATAACCTGACGGACATTCTCGACGCGCTGCGCTCGCATGGCGTGGCGCTTGGCCGCATTTATTCCGAGCCGCCGACCCTCAACGACGTGTTCCTCGAGATCACCGGCCGCGAGCTGCGCGACTAGGGGGCAGCCATGTTCAACACCATTATCATTACGGTCAAGACGCTGCTGCGCCGACCGAGTACGTGGGTCTGGGGCGCTCTCTTTCCCATCGCGCTTTCCACGATGTTCATGTTTATGTTTGCGAATCTGAGCTCCGACGGCACGGTCGACCCGGTGCCGGTTGCCGTCATAGCGGACGAGGCCTGGGACGCCTCGACCTTTAAGGATGTGGCGACGTCGCTTGCCAAGGAGAGCGACGATCAGCTGCTCGAGATTCACGAGTGCGACGACGCAGCCGATGCGAACCGTGCGCTTAAGGTCGGCGAGGTCGCGGGCATCTATACGGTCGACGACGCGGGCGCACCCAAGCTCACGTTGCTGTCGAGCTACGACAGCTCGCGTGCGTCGTCGGTGCTCACCGACCGCAGCATTTTGGAGACGGTGGCAAGCTCGTATACACAAAATGCCGAGCTCATGTCCCAGATTGCCCAGGACAACCCGGCGGCGCTCGCCGACCCCGAGGCGGTTGCGCGTGCCCTGTCGCTCGAGGGCGGCGCCCGCCGCGTAAGCCTGACACGCACCACGCCCGATGGCACGGTCATCTACTATTACGCGCTTTTTGGCCTGGTCGCGATGATGTCTGCCGAGTTTGCCGCCTTGAGCGTTGTCGACCTGCAGCCCAATCTGTCGGGCCTTGGCGCGCGCCGCTGCGTGGGCGGCCTTTCCAAGACGGCGTCGCTGGCCGGCATTTTTGTCGGCTCGTGGCTGGTCTCCTTCGCCTCGATGACGATCGCGATCGGCTACGTGCGCCTGGTCGTGGGCGTCGACTTTGGCGGGCGCGAGGGGCTGTGTTTGGTGGGCGGCGCCGCTTCCGCGCTTGCCGCCACGGGCTTGGGACTCTTTGTGGGCACGCTTCCCGTTAAGGGCAGCAAGGCGTCCAAGTCTGGCATCCTCACGGGCTTTGCCACCACGTGCGCCCTGTTCGCCGGCCTCTACGGCGAGCCAGCGATGGCGCTTGCCGACGACGTCGCCCGCGCCTGCCCGGCTGAGTGCTGGCTCAACCCCGTCAAGCTTATCTGCGACATGTTCAACCGCCTGTATTTCTTTGAGGACCTGGGACCTTTTGCCGTTCGCGCCGGCGCGCTGGTCCTTATGGCGCTGCTGTTCGTTGCCGCCGCCACGCTGATCTTTGGAAGGAGCCGCTATGAGCACCTTTAAGACCGCGCTTCGCATGGCGCTCGCACACCCGCTCTATCTGCTTATCTACACGGTGTTCATTTCGCTCATGGGCGTATTCATCGCGGCATCGGTAAGCTGGAACTCGTCGCAGCTCACCGAGTACAAGCCCTACGACGCCAACGTGATCGTGGTCGACCGCGATGGCAGTGATCTTTCACGTGCGCTCACCAAGCACCTAGGTTCGCGTTTTGACCTGGTCACGGGCGTCGGCGATGACACGTACGACCTTGCGGACGCGCTCGCCAAGAGCAACAGCGCCAAGGGCAGCGCCGACTGCGTGTTCTTTATCCCGGAGGGGTTCGAGGACGACCTGGTCGCGGCTGCCCGCGCGGGGGAGTCCCTGCCCAAGCTCGATGTGACCTACGGTGCCGGCACCATGGCGGCGGCGCTTTCGTCTGCCGAGGCTTCGCGCTGGATCTCGCTCGCGGGCGCTGCAGCCGCACTTGAGCCCACTGCCTCCAACGGCGACGTTGCCAAGGCCGCCGAACATGCCGCTGCAAAGCGCGCGGAGGTCCAGATCGAGCGGGTCAAGGTCGACTCGGCTGCTGCCGCCACGCTCGAGTCGTACTTCAACTTTGGCGCGTACGCGATTATCTCGTCGGTCATCGTGTCGGTGGGCTTGGTGTTTTCGGGCATGAACGAGCTCGAGCGCGTGCGCCGCATGGATGCCGGCCCAATCTCCGATCGCCAGCGTTCGCTTGCCGTGTTTGCGGCCGCCGCCGTGCTCACCGTCTGTATCTGGTTTGTGTCGAGCATGATGGGCGTCGTGGGCTTTGCCAGCGCGGTTGCCGAGGTCGGCGTGGGCCGCGTGTGCCTGGCGCTGGCGGCAACGTTTGCCCTAGCGCTGACGCCACTGGCCGTTGGCTTTACGCTGTCGAGCCTGGGCGCGCGCGAGGAGCTGCTCAACGGTGTGGGCAACCTACTCGGCATGCTCATGACGTTTTTGGGCGGCGCTTGGATGCCGCTGTCGCTGATGGGTTCGGCCGTGCAGACGGTGGCGCACTTTGTGCCGACGTATTGGGTGAACGACGCGATTGGCAAGGCGCTCGCCGCGGACCTGACGTCCACCGTGCTGGGCGACATCGCTTGCGATCTGGGCGTCACAGTGCTCTTTGCCGCGGCCATCGCCGCCGTAGGTCTAGCCCTCGCCCACAACAAATCCCACGCCTAGACACCTACTCATTGGGGACAGGCTTAAACGACCAAAAGTATTCATTGGGGACAGACTTAAATGACTAGCCATCGGGGGCAGATAAGGAGCGTCCCCAACTGCCGGGTGGCGAAAGAGCGTCCCTTGTGACTGGTCATTTAAGAACGTCCCCAATGACTAGTCTGAAACAAATCCCCACTCTCGCCCCAAAATAGTTCGCCAAGGTTTACTATTACGTTCATAAAGTAGTACTAGGCTAACAATGGGGGATACCATGGCAACGCAGAAAGCCTACGTCCAGGTTAAGGATCTCAAAAAGCACTACGGCGACGGTGATGCGCGCCTGACGGTACTCGATGGCATCGACACGTCCATCAACCGAGGCGAGATCTGCGTCATGCTGGGGCCCTCGGGCTCGGGCAAGTCGACGTTTCTTAACCTGATCGGCGGCCTGGAGGATGCCGACGCTGGCTCTATTTTGGTGGACGGCTGCGACCTCACGGTGCTCAAACCTACCGACCTGGGCGAGTATCGCCGCCGTGAGCTGGGCTTTGTCTTCCAGTTCTACAACCTGGTGCCCGATCTCACCATCAAGGAAAACATCGAGGTCACGGCACACCTGTCCAAAAAGCCGCTCAACATCGACGACCTGCTGCGTTCGCTGGGTCTCTACGAGCACCGCAACAAGTTCCCGCGCCAGGTTTCGGGCGGCCAGCAGCAGCGCTGCGCCATCGGCCGTGCGCTCGTCAAAAATCCGGGCCTGCTGCTGTGCGACGAGCCCACCGGTGCGCTCGACTATAAGACGTCCAAGGAAATCTTGCAGCTCATGGAGGATGTCAACCGCACCTACGGCTGCACCATCATCATTGTCACCCACAATGCCGCCATCGCGCGCATGGCCAATCGCGTGCTGCGCCTGCGCGACGGGCGCATCGTCGAGGATGAGCTCAACGAGTCGCCCGTCTCGGCCGCCGAGCTCGATTGGTAGGCGGCGCCATGGCACCTCTCGCAAAACGTCTCCCACGCGAGCTGCGCCGCAATACCGGCAAGTACCTGGGCATCTTTTTGCTTATGTGCGGAAGTATCGCTCTCACCTCGGGCTTTTTGCTCGCGGCGCATTCCATCGGCTGCCTTATCGACGACATGCGCGATGCGTACACGATTGAGGACGGCCGCGTGACCACCTCCTTCGAGGCTACCGATGATCAACTCAAGGCCGCCGAGGACGCGGCCGACGACGTCGGCGGCGTCACGCTCTACAAGAATTTCTCCATTGACGCCATTATCAAAAAGGTGTCCGGCGACGACGGCACCAAGCGCACGCTGCGCACCTATGCGCACCGCACCAAGGTCGATATCGCGTCCTACTGTGAGGGCAAGGAACCCAAGGCGGACGACGAGGTGGCCATCGACCGTGTCTTTGCCACCAATAACAACCTGTCCGTGGGCGATAAAGTCGAGCTCGAGGGTCGCACCTACACCATCTGCGGCATCATAACCCAGCCCGATAGCCAGGCGCTGTTCCTCAACAATTCGGACTTTACGGTGAACACCATCACCTATGGCGTGGCCGAGGTCACCGACGCCGGCTTTGCCGCGCTCGAGGATGCCGGCGGCGCGCCTGCCTACACGTACTCCTTTACCTTTACCGATCGCGACCTCCCCACCGCGGATCGCATCGATGCGGAGCAGGATATGGTCGAGGCGCTGACCGATGCCGATGCGCGCGTGGACGATCTGATCGACGCCGATTCCAACCAGGGTATTGGCTACGCGCGCGACGACGTGGACGGCGACTCCATGATGTGGATGACGCTGCTCGACATCATCATCGTGATCATGGCGTTTGTCTTTGTGGTCCTTACCGACGCCACCATCGAGGAGGAGAGCGCCATCATCGGCACGCTGCTCGCCAGCGGTTATCGCCGTCGGGAGATCGTCCTGCACTACCTGGCACTTCCCGCCATCGTGGGCGTGGTCGCGGCGCTTTTGGGCACTGCGCTCGGCGTTGTGTTCTTTACCGAGCCCATGCGCAGCCTCTATTACGGTTCGTACAGCCTGCCGCCCTTCCAGGTGTATTGGAGCTGGGAGATCTTTGTGAAGTGCGCCGTGGTTCCTGCCGCCGCGCTCATTCTCATCACGCTGGTGGGCCCTGTCTCTTATACACATCTCCGAG
>CABSNS010000115.1:0-4755 GCA_902479105.1 uncultured Collinsella sp.
ACGTGTTGTTACAGAGATTCACGGGGCTCTGCAAGTAACCCGTCCATATTACCCCGCTCGCCGTACGAGTCAACAGGTATTTTGGCTCCGACCAGAGTTTCTGCACATGTCATCCACGAGCCGTGACGTTGCAGCGCTAGCGCTCAACGAACTCTTGGATTTCCGCGAGCAGGCGCTTTGCCTCCTGACGGCCCTGGATATACAGGTCCAAAAGCTTTGCCGGATCGTGCTCGACATGGCCGACCTCGACCGGCTTTTGCGGAGCGACGACCAACGCACGGCCCTCGCGCTCATACTTCCACAGGTGCATGCGCTGGATGTTGTAGCGGTCGTGGCGCGTCTCGATTCCCTCGAGCAGATAGGGGTAGTCGGCATAGCGGGCGCGCGCGGCAGGCATAAACTCGTAAGGCTTTTTCTCGTACGAGCGGTCCTGCGTGACGATGACGACCGCACGGTCGAAGCCCGCCTCCTCCAGCACGTGCTCGATGGGGATCGAATCGGCTACGCCGCCGTCGACGTATTTGTGCCCGTCAATCTCGACTGGCGGCGTCACCAGCGGCAACGAGGTCGAGGCGCGCACGGCATCGAGGTCAAGTACGGCGCTTTTGACCGGAAGGTACGTGGCGGTTCCAAAGAGCATGTCCGTAGCGACGGCGTACATCTCGATGGGGCTTGCGTCGAACGTCTCGTTGTCAAAGGGATCCAGGCGGTCCTGGACATCGTTGAAAATAAAGTCGTAACCCACAATGGAGCCCGTGGACGCAAACGATGCGGCGCCCATGAAGCGGCTATCGTCGCAGAAAGCCAGGTTGATGCGGTTGGCACGGCCGATCTGGTGCGACTTATAGTTCACGCCGTTGAGGGCGCCGGCCGATACACCGTAGACAGCCGGAATCTCAACGCCAGCCTCCATTAGAACATCGAGCACGCCCGCGGTAAATTGCCCGCGAAAACTACCGCCCTCCAGGACGAGCGCGACCTTGCCAGCGTTCTTTGCCTTATCTTCTGCAGTCATTTTGACCTCCTGCGATTGCGTTTCGGCCTTCTTCTACCCAGTTTTGGGATGGCGAGAGCGCAGGTTTTTTGAGGCGGCAAGTGAAGCGGAAAGTGTGCCCCAGTTTGAGGCGAGATTCCGGGATGTGCTTTCCGCTTGAGCTGCCATTGGGAAAGCACGTCCCACTCTACGGCTCGATTCCGGGTTGCAGTTTCCGCTTGAGGCGCCATCCGGAAAATGCATCCCATTCCGAGCTTAGATTCCGGGATGTACTTTCCGCTTGAGGCATCATCCGGAAACTACATCCCAGTCTGAGCGCGGATTCCGGGACGTGCTTTCCGCCTGGGCTGCCATCGGGAAAGCGTGTCCCGGTCTGCGTTGCCAAGGCGTTTTCTTTACGCCCGCGCCCTGCATAGAGTTCGATTCTCCGCGGTACGGGGGGATCCGTTGATGCGGCGCATGGCCGGCTGAGATTCGATAAACATCGCATCCGTTTTGAGTCGGAAGTTTGCGCGGAGAATCCGCGTATTTGCTGCGCAAATACGCACCGGCTTCGGTCGCCTGCCGGCGTCCTCGCCCGCGGGCTAAAAACGCTTACGCGTTTTCTTTACGCCCGCGCCCTGCACAGAGTTCGATTCTCCGCGGTATCTATAAGTAATAAAAAAGCAGGTAGGTACGTTTACCTACCTGCTTGCAACTATTGGTGGAGGCGCGGAGAATCGAACTCCGGTCCACGAAAGCCCCCTGATTGGCATCTCCAAGCTCAGTCGCTGGTTTAGTCTCGGACGCTTTGCGCGCAGCGACACGCTCGCGGCGTCCTAACCGGTTCGGTCTTAGCCTGCGCCATACCGATTACGTGCGCAGGAGCATTCCCCTAAAATGACGTCGCGCCGGTGTCGGGGAAATCACCGGGTTGACGCGCCGCTATAAACTAAGCAGCGAGAGCCATAGGCTCAAAAGAAGAGTTGTTGTCAATTCAATTTGACGGTACCCCTGTTTAACGAGGCGAGGAGACCTCGGCTTGCTTCCTCTCTCAGAGCTATCGTGTCGAAACCAGTCGCCCCCGAATGTTGGGAAAGTCTGGATGGTGTCGGGTCTGCAAACACCCGATAACCGCCGACTTTTCAAGGAACACGCGAGGTGAACCCCGCTCGTGGATTGCTATCTTACCACGTTCTAAAGGCGGACAGCTGTTCTATGCACGAGCTGTGAAGACCCCAATGTGCGCCGCACTTCACACTTTTGCTACCGATCGCGTCACGTATATTTTCGCCAAGCAAAATTGACCCGTCGAAAGGACCGCCATGGATACCAAGCAGCAACTCGTCAATGCCCTCGCAGGCCTGGGCTCAACCATTACCGAAGCTATGGATGTCATCGAAGGCTTTGTCCCCTGCGGGCATCCCGCCCTCACGGTATCGAACGCACTCGTCGCGCTGGACGCTGACGATGATGCAGCTCTCGCCCAGCAGCTTGAGACCGTCGAGGGCTTTATCGACCACGTGAGTGAGAACCGCGGCGTGGCCGCCTACCACGGCATCGAGGTCGAGCTCGCGGGTCCCAAAGCCGATCTGCTCGCAGCAATCCGCGAGGTAGGCGCCCTTATGCAGACCGCAGGCGTCAAGAACACCCAGGTCAACGAGTGGGTCTACCGCAGTCTGGCAGCACTAAACGATTCCGACGAAAAGGCAGCCAAACAGCTCGCAGAAAGTCCTGCCATTAAGGCCGAGCTTTTGTAAATAGCAGACGCGGGTCCCTTGGCGCATCGTCGTCCAAGAGGCCCGCAAACAGTTCGCGTCAACCGATAGCCGCGCCGCCGCGTTCGGCCAAAGCAAGAATCGGCATCATTTGACGAGGTGTCTTTGCTGCAAGATCGGCATGTTCGAGCAGTTTACGATCGTTAGTTACCAAGTAATCAACCTGTACGCGCTTGCATGCGGCGAGTACCAAGTTGTCCTCGTAATCGCGATGGAGCGCTAAGTATTTGTCGGCCAGCCAAAGGTCCGACGCATCTGCGCCCACGGCCGTGGCGTTTTCGGTCATGTTCCGAACAAACGCCAACGCCGCATCGCCAATTGCACGGGCAGACGCCTCGTCGAGTGCTCCCCCGCTGGCAAGAACGCTACGCTTCAGCTCGTGTTGGACAACGTACAGTACGTCCTTAGCGATATGGACCGGAAAGAACAGCAACGCCCCCGTCTCCGTCGCCTGCCCAATAAACGCACGCGCGGCAAGCGACTCGGCATGGTCGACGCAAAACGAATCGACCCATACGTTGGCGTCTACCATGATCTTGAGAGGCGCCCCACTCACTGGATCATCCCCTTTTGGCGATAATGCTCATCCATGGCTTCGGAATAGATTGTGCCCCAATCGCGATCGTCGGACACGGGCGACGTAGCGATACCCAGGTCCGCGTAAAGCTGATCAGCCGCCGCCCATGATGCGGCGAACGGAGTATCGGGCGCGACGGTCTGCTGCCGGTCGTCGACGGCCGCAAGCACTTCCTCACACTGCCCGCCACCCTGCGCGACCTTGGCCACCACCTTTTTGATGAGCTCGGGCAGCGAGGCGCCCGAAAGCCGCAACGCTTCCTCGGCGCGCTCTTTAACCGAGCGATCTACGCGAACATTCACCTGTGCCATGCTGCCAACGGTAGCCATCTCAACCTCACCTTCAGCATTTACTAGCATTGCTAGCACGAGCATATATCCGAGCTAACATCTCGTCAAACAAATGAAGGCCTGCACCCTGGCGGCTGCGGTGCCGCCCGAATGCAGGCCATATACTCAATCGAAAACGCTAATGCAGGTAAGCCTTCGCGTTGCCCAGGCTGTAGGCGATCGTTGAGCCGTTGTGCAGCAGTGACGACGTCTGTGGAGTGATCATGCCGGTAATACCCAATGCCAACAGCGCCGAGTTGGTGAGCATCACCTTGGAATACGAACTCGTTAGACGGTCGATAAGCCCCTGACTCATGCGGCGCAGGCGCACGATCGCGGCCAGATCCGTATCGGTCAGGATGATATCGGCGACCTCCTTGGCGATGTCGCTTCCGCCGCCCATCGCCAAGCCCACATCGGCCAGGCCCAGCGCCGGTGAGTCGTTGACGCCGTCGCCCACCATGGCAACATGGCGCCCCTCGCTCTTAATGCGCTCCACATAGGCGTACTTGTCCTCGGGCAGCAGTTCGCCCTTAAACTCGTCGACACCCGCCTCGCGCGCAATGCGCTCGGCCGTGCGCTCGGAATCGCCCGTGAGCATAACGACATGCTTGACACCCAACGCGTGCAAGTCGGCGATGGCCTCGCGGACCCCGGGCTTAAGCGGGTCCTCGATACCGAGCACGCCCACAACGGTGCCGTCGACCGCCAGATACAGCGGCGACAGGCCCTGCATCTGGGACTCGATTTGCTCCTTGATGTCGGACTCAAGCTGCGCACCCTCGTCCTCGAATACAAAGTGCGCGGAACCGATGATGGCGCGACGCCCTTCGATGGACGAAGCGATGCCGTGCGCCACGATGTACTCGACGGCAGCATGGCGCTCGCGGTGCTCGAGCCCGCGCTCACGTGCCGCATTGACCACGGCACGCGCCACCGGATGCGGAAAATGCTCCTCAAAGCAAGCGGAAAGGCGCAGGACCTCGTCCTCGCTCCAGCCATCGGTGGTGAGTACGCAGGCAAGACGCGGCTGCGCCTCGGTGAGCGTGCCGGTCTTATCAAACACAATGGTGTCGGCCTTGGCAAACGACTCAAAGT
>CABSNS010000116.1:0-4724 GCA_902479105.1 uncultured Collinsella sp.
TACACCGTCTAATTCGTCGGCAGCGTCAGATGTGTATAAGAGACAGGTCTATCTTGATATGAAAACTCCCAACCTTGGTGGTCTCTATGAGAACGTGGTCGCGCAGGAACTTGTTGCCCTCGGGGCGGATGCATGGTACTACCAAACGCGTGAGGTCGGTGAAGTTGACTTTGTGATCGAAGGCGCCCACGGGCATGTTGTCCCAATCGAGGTCAAATCGGGCAAGAAAGTTCGAGCGCACGCGGCCCTCGATCGTCTGATGAGTGTGGGCGAGTACAAAATTCCCGAGGCCGTTGTACTGAGCCACGAGAATCTCAGCAAAGAGGGCAAGGTTCTGTACGTTCCAATCTACATGACGTTTTGTCTCGATGAGTTTATGGAAAAGGATGACCCCAATAACGATTTCTCGTTCGCACCCATATCTCTCTAGCCATTTGAATCTGCAATCCAGCCACGCCCTCCATCCATCCCCAGAGTGGCGCGAGCTTTCGCGGCAAAGCCGCGAAACAGCGAAGGGGACAAAAGGCCCCCTCAACCACGTCCTTCATCCGCCCACACAATCCGAGGACGTAGTCGCAGCAGGATCTGAGGGCTAACCTTCGCGGACACTCCGCAGGACGAAAGAACCCCCGCCGCACGTAGTGCGCAGCGGGGGTTCTTTCATGTCCGAGGACGTCCGCGAAGGTTAGCCCTCAGATCCTGCGGTGGGAGACCTAGGCCTCGTTGTACACCGTCTTGAGCTTCAACAGGTGAGCGTAGCGGTCCATAGCGGCCTGCTCGTTCTCCTTGAAGAGCTCCTCGGCGCGCTCGGGGAAGGAACGCGTCAGCGAAGCGTAACGGGCCTCGTTCATCAGGAACTCCTGATAACCGCCCGCGGGCTCCTTGGAATCGAGTGAGAACTTCTTGCCGGCAGCAGCCTCGGGGTTGAAGCGGAAGAGGTTCCAGTAACCGCACTCGACAGCCTTCTTCATCTCGGCCTGGCAGTTCTGCATGCCGCCCTTCTTGATGGAGTGCATCTCGCAGGGGCTGTAGCCGATGATGAGGGACGGGCCGTCGTAGGCCTCGGCCTCGTGGATGGCCTTGAGGGTCTGAGCCGGGTTGGCGCCCATGGCAACCTGTGCCACGTAGACGTAGCCGTAGCTCATGGCAATCTCGGCCAGAGACTTCTTCTTGGTCACCTTACCGGCGGCGGCGAACTGAGCGACCTGGCCCAAGTTCGAGGCCTTGGAGGCCTGACCACCGGTGTTGGAGTAAACCTCGGTGTCGAAGACGAAGACGTTGACGTTGTGGCCGGAAGCCAGGACGTGGTCCAGGCCACCGAAGCCGATGTCGTAGGCCCAGCCGTCGCCGCCGAAGATCCAGAAGGACTTCTTGGTGAGGTAAGCCTTGTCGGCGAGGATCGCCTTGGAAGCGTCGCAGCCGCACTTCTCGAGCTCGGCAACGTAGGCAGCGGCAGCGGTCTTGGAGGCCTCGGCGTCGTTGACGGAGTCGATCCAAGCCTGGCCGGCGGCCTTGAGCTCATCGGACGGACCATCGGCAGCGATGATGTCCTGGGTAGCGGCGATCAGCTTGTGCTGAACGGCCTCATAGCCAACGGCCATGCCCAGACCGTGCTCGGCATTGTCCTCGAACAGGGAGTTGTTCCACGCCGGGCCGTGACCGTCCTTGTCCTTGCAGTAAGGAGCGGTGGCAGCGGGGTTGCCCCAAATGGAGGAGCAGCCGGTGGCGTTGGAGATGAACATGCGGTCGCCGGCGACCTGGGTCACCAGACGTGCATAGGCGGTCTCGGCACAGCCGGCGCAGGAGCCAGAGAACTCCAGGTAGGGCTGCTTAAACTGGCTGCCCTTAACGTTGGCCGCGATGAGCTCCTTCTTCTCGGAGACGTTCTCGACCATGTAGTCCCAAACGGGCTGCTGGTCCATCTCCTGCTCGGTGGGAACCATCTCGAGGGCACCCTTGGGGCAGACCTTGACGCAGTTGGTGCAGCCCATGCAGTCGAGCGGGGACACGGCCATGGTGAACTTCATGCCCTTGGCCTTGGGGCCCATGGCGTCGAGCGTGCGGGTAGCCTCGGGCGCGGCGGCAGCCTCGTCCTCGGTCATCGCGAACGGACGGATGGTGGCATGCGGGCACACATAGGCGCACTGGTTGCACTGGATGCACTTGGTCTCGTCCCAGTGAGGAACGACCACGGCGACGCCGCGCTTCTCGTATGCGGAGGCGCCCAGCTCAAACTGGCCGTCGGCGCAATCGACGAAGGCGGAAACAGGCAGGCTGTCGCCGTCCATGCGATCGATGGGCTCGAGCAGGTTCTTGACCTGCTGGGCGATAGCGGACTTGGCCTCCTCGGAGAGCTCGACGGGAGCGGCATCCTCGGCGGTAGCCCAGTCGGCTGGAACCTCGAACTTACGGAAGGCGGTAGCGCCGGCATCGATGGCCTTGTGGTTGGCGTCGACGATAGCCTGGCCCTTCTTCATGTAGGACTTGGTAGCCGCGTCCTTCATGTACTGCAGGGCGTCCTCGGCGGGCAGGACCTTGGCCAGCGCGAAGAAGGCGGACTGGAGCACCGTGTTGGTGCGCTTGCCCATGCCGACCTTAGCGGCCAGGTCGATAGCGTCGATCAGGTAGACGTTGACGTTGTTGTTCGCGATGTAGCGCTTGGCCACGGCGGGCATGTGCTCGGCGAACTCCTCGTCGCTCCACTGGCAGTTGACCAGGAAGGTGCCGCCCGGCTTGACGTCGCGGACCATCTTGAAGCCCTTAACGATGTAGCTGGGGTTGTGGCAAGCGACAAAGTCGGCCTTGGTCACGTAGTACGGCGAGCGGATCGGGGAATCACCAAAGCGCAGGTGCGAGACAGTGACGCCGCCGGTCTTCTTGGAGTCGTACTGGAAGTAGGCCTGGACGTACTTGTCGGTGTGGTCGCCGATGATCTTGATCGAGTTCTTGTTGGCGCCGACGGTACCGTCGCCACCCAGACCCCAGAACTTGCACTCAATGGTGCCGGGGGCTGCGGTGTTGGGCGCATCCTCGGCCTCGGGCAGGCTCAGGTTGGTCACGTCATCGACAATGCCGATGGTGAACTCGCGCTTGGGCTCGTCCTTCTTGAGCTCCTCGAAGACAGCAAAGGCGGACGCGGGAGGCGTGTCCTTGCTGCCCAGGCCATAACGGCCGCCGACGACCTTGATGCCCGTCTTGCCGGCCTCGTAGAGAGCGGAGACGACGTCCTGGTAGAGCGGCTCGCCGATGGAACCCGGCTCCTTGGTGCGGTCCATGACGGCGATCTTCTGGACGGTCTCGGGAAGAACGTCGACGAAGTGCTTGATGGAGAACGGACGGAACAGACGAACCTTGACAAGGCCGACCTTCTCGCCGTGAGCGTTGAGGTAGTCGATGACTTCCTCGAGCACGTCGCAGAAGGAGCCCATGCACACGACGACGCGGTCGGCATCGGGAGCGCCGTAGTAGTTGAACAGGCCGTAATCGGTGCCGAGCTTCTCGTTGATCTTCTTCATGTAGCCCTCGACGACGGCGGGAAGCTCGTCGTAGACCTTGTTGCAGGCCTCACGGTTCTGGAAGAAGATATCGCCGTTCTCGTGGCTGCCGCGGGTGTGCGGGTGCTCAGGGTTGAGCGCGTGGTCGCGGAAAGCCTGGACGGCGTCCATGTCGCACATCTCGGCAAGATCCTTGTAGTCCCACATGGCGACCTTCTGGATCTCGTGGCTGGTGCGGAAGCCGTCGAAGAAGTTAAGGAACGGGGTCTTGCCCTCGATGGCGGCAAGGTGAGCCACCGGCGAGAGGTCCATGACCTCCTGGACGTTGCCCTCGGCGAGCATGGCGAAACCGGTCTGACGACAGGCCATGACGTCGGAGTGATCGCCAAAAATGTTCAGGGCGTGGGAAGCGACGCAACGCGCGGAGACGTGGAAGACGCCCGGGAGCTGCTCGCCCGCGATCTTGTACATGTTCGGGATCATCAGGAGCAGACCCTGAGAAGCCGTGTAGGTGGTGGTCAGAGCACCGGCACCCAGCGAACCGTGAACGGTACCGGCTGCACCTGCCTCGGACTCCATCTCGACGACCTTGACCGGGGTGCCGAAGATGTTCTTGCGACCCTGGGCCGCCCACTGGTCAACATGGTCGGCCATCGGGCTGGACGGCGTAATGGGATAGATTCCCGCTACCTCGGTGTACGCATACGAAACATATGCGGCCGCCTCGTTGCCGTCCATAGACTTAAACTTACGCGCCATATACCCCTCTCCTCTCATATAGGTATACAGGCCCCGGCGATCGCCGGGATATTGGCGTGATGGGATTTTCGCTGTTGCTTCCAATCATCTGGCAGGCAGGCTCAGCAGCAGGTACATGGCGTGGAGAGAAGGCATGCCGAGGCGAGGAGGGCTGCACGCACTCCACAGGCCCAGCTGCCCGTCTTGCACATGACCGAGCGCCGCAAAGGCCGCATGCCGGATGCTCCCGGGCACGCCCCGGCGATGGGAGGCACCCGCAACGGAAATCCGCATGCGGGTTTATTGTACCCCGCCGCCAAGTGTAATTTCGACAAATATAGGTGGGCGGTAAAGGTTTACCTCGGGTGACCGCCAAGGGCCAAAATGAACGCTTCGTCCCCGGGCGATTGGCCCTGGCGCGCCATGGAGTGTCCCGGAGTGCCGGCATAGACGATATGAGCAGGACATAAAAACATTGAGAGCCCCTGCTGC
>CABSNS010000117.1:0-4705 GCA_902479105.1 uncultured Collinsella sp.
GCCTTGAGTGAAGCGCCGCCCACGAGGGCACCGTCAACGTCGGGCTTGGCGACGAGCTCGGCAATGTTGCCGGGCTTGGCGGAACCGCCGTAGAGAACGCGGATGCCGTTGGCGAGCTCCTCGCCGAACATCTCCTTGAGGGTCTCACGGATAGCGCCGCAGACCTCCTGAGCGTCCTCGGCGGTAGCGGTCTTGCCGGTGCCGATGGCCCAGATGGGCTCGTAGGCTACAACGAGCTGCTTGGGGCATTTGATCTCGAGACCCTCGAGACCTGCCTTGACCTGGTTGCAGACGAAGTCGACATAGGTGCCGGCCTCGCGAACCTCCTCGGGCTCACCGCAGCAGAAGACGGGAACGATGCCAGCGGCAACGAGGGCCTTGGCCTTCTTGTTCATATCCTCGTCGGTCTCGTGGAAATATCCACGACGCTCGGAGTGACCGATGATGCAGTAAGTGCAGCCAGCGGACTTGAGCATGTCGCAGGAGGACTCGCCGGTGTAGGCACCCTTTGCCTCCCAGTACACGTTCTGTGCACCGAGAGCGATGGGGGCAGCCTGCATGCGGGCGTGAACGGTGGTGATGTCGATGGTCGGCGGGCAGACGAGGACCTCAACGCCCTCGGGAACTTCGGGCAGAGCCTCGGCGAGCTCGTCAGCGAGCTTAGCGGCAGCGGCAACGTCGTTGTTCATTTTCCAGTTGCCGGCGATGAGTTTAGTGCGATTAGGCATCGAGAAGCGCCTCCACTCCGGGGAGAGCCTTGCCCTCGACGAGCTCCATGGAAGCGCCGCCACCGGTGGAGATCCAGCTCATCTTGTCGGCAAGATCGAACTTGTTGACGGCTGCGACGGAGTCGCCACCGCCGATGATGGAGGTGCCGCCGTTGGCCTTGAGCTCGGCAACAGCCTCGGCAACGGCCTTGGTGCCGTGCGCGAAGTTATCGAACTCGAAAACGCCCATGGGGCCGTTCCAGAAGACGGTCTTGGCGCCCTTGATGGCCTCGGCGTAAAGGGCCTCGGTCTTGGGGCCGATGTCCATGCCCATGCGATCCTCGGGGATGGCGTCGGAAGCGACGACCTCGCCCGTAGCGTCCTCGCCGAAGTGGTCGGCAACGAGGTTATCGATCGGGAGCAGGATCTTGACGCCCTTGTCCTCAGCCTTCTTGAGCATCTCTGCAGCGCGCTCGACCCAGTCCTCCTCTTTGAGGGAGGTACCGACGGTCTTGTAGCCCTTGGCCAGGAAGAAGGTGTAGGCCATGCCGCCACCGATGATCAGGGTGTCGGCGGAATCGATCAGATGATCGAGGACACCGATCTTGGAGGAAACCTTGGAACCGCCGACGATGGCGACGAAAGGACGCTCAGGATCAGCGAAGATGCTGGTCAGCGTGTCGACCTCCTTCTCAAGCAGGAAGCCTGCGACAGCGGGGAGATAGGCGGCCGGGCCCACGACGGAACCTTGTGCGCGGTGAGCGGTGCCGAAGGCGTCGAGAACGAAGATGTCGCCGTAGGAAGCGAGCTTCTTGGCGATCTCGGGATCGTTCTTCTTCTCGCGCTTATCGAAACGGACGTTCTCGAGAACGAGGACCTTGCCCGGCTCGACAGCCTCGACGGCCTTGGCGGCCTCCTCGCCGTAGGTGTCCTGGACGAAGCTGACGTCGAGACCGGAAAGCTCGGCGAGCTTGGCGGCAACCGGCTTGAGCGAAAGCTCGGGCTCGAAACCAGTGCCGGCAGGACGGCCAAGGTGGCTCATGAGGATGACGCGAGCGTTGTGCTCGACGAGATACTTGATGGTGGGAAGGGCAGCCTTGATGCGGGTGGTATCGCCCACGACGCCGTCCTTGATAGGCACATTGAAGTCAACGCGAACGAGAACGCGCTTGCCGTCGACATCGATGTCGCGGACGGTCTTCTTGGTAAAGGCCATGTTTGCTTCTACCTTTCGTACATGTGTGCACGTATGTGCGCACGGTTTCCAATAAAAAAGGACGCGACCCCAGAGCATAAGCCCTTTAAGGCCGCGCCCTTCTTTAGACGCTCAACGAGCTAGTCGATTGCCGATAACTTAAGCAACGAACTTCTCGAAGTACTTGATGGTGCGGACCATCTGGGAGGTGTAGGAGTTCTCGTTGTCGTACCAAGAGGTGACCTGAACGAGAGTCTGGCCGTTGCCGAGGTCGGAAGCCATGGTCTGGGTGGCGTCGAAGATGGAGCCGTGGGTCTCGCCGACGATGTCGCGGGAGACGATCTGGTCCTCGTTGTAGGCGAAGGTATCGGGGATGGTCTCGGCGTAGGCCTTCATGGCAGCGTTGACCTCGTCGACGGTGACCTTCTTGTCAACGACGGCGTAGAGGTTGGTCAGCGAGCCGGTCGGCGTCGGGACGCGCTGAGCAGCACCGATGAGCTTGCCGTTGAGCTCAGGGAGAACCAGGCCGATAGCCTTAGCAGCACCGGTGGTGTTGGGGACGATGTTCTCGGAGCAAGCGCGGGAACGACGGAAGTTGCCCTTGCGCTGCGGGCCGTCGAGAGGCATCTGGTCGCCAGTGAAGGCGTGGATGGTGGTCATGATGCCAGAGACGATGGGAGCGAAGTCGTTAAGACCCTTGGCCATCGGGGCGAGGCAGTTGGTGGTGCAGGAAGCAGCGGAGATGATGTTGTCCTCAGCGGTCAGCGTCTCATGGTTGACGTTGTACACGATGGTGGGCAGATCGCTGCCGGCCGGAGCGGAGATGACGACCTTCTTGGCGCCAGCGTTGATGTGGGCCTGAGCCTTAGCCTTGCTGGTGTAGAAGCCGGTGCACTCGAGAACGACGTCGACGTCGAGGTCGCCCCAAGGCAGGTTGTTGGCGTCGGCCTCCTTGTAGATCTTGATCTCCTTGCCGTCAACGGTGATGGAATCCTCGCCAGCAACGACCTCGTGATCGCGAGCGTAGTTGCCCTGCGTGGAGTCGTACTTCAGCAGGTAAGCGAGCATATCGGGAGAGGTGAGGTCGTTGATAGCGACGATCTCGGAGCCCTCATGACCGAACATCTGACGGAAAGCCAGACGACCGATGCGACCGAAGCCGTTAATAGCAACCTTTACTGCCATTGTGTCTCCTTTCGTAAGGCCCCCGCGAGCTACAGCGCCCGCCGTTGAGGCCCACAAACTAACCACTCGCCTAATATACCTTTTTTTTGACTTGAATTTCACGAGAATGCTCGAAATTGAAAATCAAATTTACGTTAAAACGTTTTAAAGAATAAAATAGCAGCTAAATCCGTATATAAGTCGATACTTCAAACTACCTGTTTGCTTCAATGAGCTTTTCAAGCCTCAAAACGCGATGGTACAGGGCAGACTTCGACAAGGGAGGGTCAGCCATCTCGCCCAGATCGCGCAGCGACAGATCGGGATAGCGCTCGCGCAGGTCGCAAAAGACTGCCAAGGCGTCCGGAAGCGTGTCGCGCAAACCCCGCTGTTCGAGCTCATCGATCAACGCAAGCTGATGCTGGGCGGCACCCGCACTTCTGGTCTGATTGGCCAGTTCGGCATTCACGCGACGGTTTACGTCGTTCTTAACCAATTTGACCGCGCGCGCTTCCTCGATCTCGGCAACGCTGCGCTTGGCGCCAATCAGCTTTAGGAGCTGCTCGATCTCCTCGGCGCTCTTAATGTAGACAGCAAAGGATCCGCGCCGCGCGTTAACGCGCGCATGGACCCCAATCTGCTCCAATAGATCGCAAAGTCCCCGGGCATACTGCTCGCCCTGCACCGCGATCTCCAAATGAAAGTCGCCGCGTGGATCGGCCACGAAACCGCCGGCGATGAGCGCGCCGCGGATGTAGGCAAGCCTGCAGCAGGGACGGGCAACGATGTGCCGGGGAACACCAGCGACGAGCCCTCCCCTGCGGTCGAGAATGCCCAGCAGCACCAGAGCCTTGTCCAGGTCGGGCTGATCGGGCAGGGTAATGAGATAGTTACGGACCTTATGCAAGACCGATTTACGAACGGTGAATTCCGTTTTGAGCTTAAGGATGCGATGCGTCAGTGTGATCATCGTGCGCGCGACGGCACCCGTCTCGGTCGCGACCGTCAAACGATACCGCCCGGAGCCGGCCAGCGAAAGTGTACCGCTCACACGCGTCAGGGCGGCAAGCGTCGACAAATCGCAGTATTCACATTCGGGTTCGCAGCGCGCGAGCTCGTCACGCACCTCGGCGGTAAACGACATGCAGGCCTATGCTTTCGTGTTGGCGCGCGACAGGTCGCGATGGGAAATACTCACGTGATATTGGGCGCCTTCCAAATAACGTGCCGTGGCCTCGGCGATGGCAACGCTGCGGTGTTGACCGCCCGTACAGCCGATGGCGATAGAAAGCTGCGGCTTGCCCTCCGCGATATAGCCCGGCATCACCGTATCGAGCAGCTGCGTCCAGGCCTTCCAGAACTCCTGGGTCTTGGGATGGTCCAAAACAAAATCGGAGACCTTTTTATCGAGACCGGTCATGGTGCGCATCTCGGGATCGTAGAACGGATTGGGCAGGAAGCGGACGTCGATCATAATGTCCGCCTCGACGGGCATGCCGTGCTTAAAGCCAAACGAGAACACGTGAACGTCCATGAGCTGCTGATCGGACAGCTCGGAGAACGCCATGCGCAATTTATTGCGCAGAGCAGAAGCTGTCTCTTATACACATCTGACGCTGCCGACGAATTAGACGGTGTA
>CABSNS010000118.1:0-4654 GCA_902479105.1 uncultured Collinsella sp.
CAAGGAGCTGCCCTATGTGATCCGCGAGCGCCGCGCCGGCGACATCGCCGCCAACTGGTGCGATGCCTCCAAGGCCGAGCGCATGATGGGCTGGAAGGCTCAGTACGACATCGCGGACATGTGCCGCGACAGCTGGAACTGGCAGAGCCACAACCCCAACGGCTTCGCCGACGCCGAGTAGCAAAACCTACATACCGCTCTTGCCCCGATCTCACGTTGTGAGGTCGGGGCTTTTTCATGGCATGTAACCATTCGCCGAAAATCGACCAACTTTTTTATCTTGCCTGTACATGTTTAAACAACATGTTTTACAATAGGCGTATCGAATCAGAACATCGGAGGCGGACTGCACACCCATCGGCAGGCCGACCCCACAACAAGAAGGTTGGTGAGCGCATTCATGGAGCGTGCAAGCGGCGTCCTCATGCCCGTCTCATCTCTGCCCGGACCATACGGAATCGGCGGCTTTGGCTGGAATGCCTACGACTTCGTCGATTTTCTCGCCTCGTGCAAACAACATTACTGGCAGATTCTGCCCCTTACGACGACCAGCTATGGCGATTCGCCCTATCAGTCGTTCTCGGCCCGCGCAGGCAACCCCAACTTTATCGACTTTGCCGAGCTTATCGAGGCAGGGTATCTGGAGCAGCGCGATATCGATGGCGTGTATCTGGGATCCGACCCCAGCAATGTCGACTACGGTGCTATCTTTGGCGGCCGCCGTCAGATTCTCGACCGCGCCGCTGAGCGCTTTGCTGCCGACAAGCCGGCCGATTTCGATGACTTTATCCAGGCCAACGAGGACTGGCTCATCCCCTACTGTGAGTTCATGACCGTCAAAGAGGAGTGCGGTCTCAAGGCGTTTTGGGAGTGGCCCGCGGAGCTCCGCACCCGCGGCGAGGCTTCCGCCAAGGTCTGCGCCGACCATCCTGCGCGTATGCTCTACCACCAGATGACGCAGTACTTCTTCGATCGCCAGTGGAGCCGCCTCAAGGCCTATGCCAACGAGCGCGACATTCTCATCATCGGCGACCTGCCCATCTATGTCTCGCGTGACTCCGTCGAGATGTGGGCGACGCCTGAGCTCTTTAAGATCGACGCCGCCGGCAATCCCGTGAGCGTCGCCGGCACGCCGCCCGACCAGTTCTCGGCCACCGGCCAGTACTGGGGCAACCCCATCTACGACTGGGACGCCATGGAGTCCGACGGCTTCTCCTGGTGGGAGGGCCGCATTCGCGCCGCCCTCGACATGTACGACGTCATCCGCCTGGATCACTTCCGCGGCTTCGAGGCCTATTGGGAGGTGCCGTTCTCCTCGCCCGATTCGTCCTACGGTTCGTGGACGCAGGGTCCCGGCCTCAAGTTCTTCAAGACGCTCGAGGAAAAGCTCGGCACGCTGCCCATCATCGCCGAGGACCTGGGCTTCCTCACCCCCGGCGTCATCGACATGCGCGACAACTCGGGCTTCCCCGGCATGAAGATCCTGCAGTTTGCCTTTGAGGGCACCAACTCGTACTACCTGCCGCATAACTACATCGCCAACACCGTCGCCTATGTGGGCACCCACGACAACGAGACGGCGCGCGGTTGGTTTGAGGGAACGGCCACCCCGCGTCAGCGCGAGCAGGCAGCCCTGTACACCCATCAGCAAGCCGGCGAACCCATGGCAGATGCACTCAATCGCACCATCGCCGCCAGCGTGAGCGACACGTGCATCTACACCATGCAGGACCTGCTCAACTTGGGCAACGAGGCGCGCATCAACACCCCTGCCACGCTGGGCGGCAACTGGACCTGGCGCATGCTCGACGGCGCCATCACCCGCGAGCTCGAGCACAAACTCACCGACTGGACCGAGACCTACTTCCGCATCCCGTCGGAAGCCGAAATCGAGCTTCCTCAATAGGAGCTACCGCGCCCGACCCCTCCCCACCGTGCGGACGCGCTTGCTTTTCCCGCGCGAGGCCACCCCAATCCCCTCGCGCGGGCTTCTTATGAATTGCAGACATGAAACAACCCATCACAGGAGAAAACATGCCCCGAATTAACCTCATGGAACTCGCCGAGCAGTCTTTTGGCACCTCGCTCGAGCAGCTCGACGACCGTCGCATTTACAAGCTGCTGGTCAAACTCGTGCAGGAGCGCTCCGCCGCCTGCCCGCTCAACAACGGCAAGAAAAAGCTCTATTACATTTCCGCCGAATTTTTGATCGGCAAGCTGCTCATCAACAACATGATCGACCTCGGCATCTACGACGAGGTTAAGGACCAGCTCACCGCCGCAGGTCACGACCTCAACAAGATCGAGGAATTCGAGGTCGAGCCGTCACTCGGCAACGGCGGCCTGGGCCGCTTGGCCGCATGCTTCCTGGATTCCATCGCCACGCTGGGCTTGACCGGCGATGGCGTGGGCCTCAACTATCACTACGGTCTGTTCCGTCAGCGCTTTGTCGACAACCAGCAGAAGGCCGTCCCCGACGAGTGGCTCGGTGAGCAGGACATCCTAGTCGACGATGACCACTCCTACACCGTCGAGTTCGGCGATTTTGCCGTTACTTCCAAGCTCGTCAACATCGATGTGCCCGGTTACGGCCAGCCCACCAAGAACCGCCTGCGCCTGTTCGACCTGGCGAGCGTCGACGACGGCCTGGTCCCCGGCAGCTCCATCGACTTCGACAAGACCGAGATCGCCAAGAACCTCACCTTGTTCCTCTACCCCGACGATTCCGACGAGCAGGGCCGCCTACTTCGCATCTATCAGGAGTACTTCATGGTGAGCAACGCCGCCCAGCTCCTGATCGACGAGGCCGTCGAGCGCGGCAGCAACCTGCACGATCTGGCCGACTACGCCGTGGTCCAAATTAACGACACGCACCCCACCATGGTCATCCCCGAGCTCATTCGCTTGCTCACCACCGAGCATGGCATCGAGTTTGACGAGGCCGTGACCATCGTACGCTCCATGGTCGCCTACACTAACCATACGATTCTTGCCGAGGCGCTCGAGAAGTGGCCGCTCGCCAGCCTGCAGAAGGTCTCCCCTGCCATCGCCGACATTATCGTCAAGCTCGATGAGGTCGCGAAGGCCGAGCACGATGACCCGCGCGTCGCCATCATCGACGAATACGACACCGTCCACATGGCCCACGTGGACATCCACTTTGGCTTCTCCATCAACGGCGTAGCCGCCCTCCACACCAAGATCTTGAAGGACACCGAGCTTCATCCGTTCTACGAGATCTATCCCAAGAAGTTCTCCAACAAGACCAACGGCATCACCTTCCGCCGCTGGATCCATGGGGCCAACCCCGCGCTCGCCAGCCTGCTCGACGATGTGATCGGCACCGACTGGCGCAGCACCGGCGATCTGAGCAAACTCGCCAAGTTCGCTGACGACAAGGACGTTCTTGAGCGCCTGGCCGCCACCAAGGTCGAGGCCAAAGCCATCATGCGCCAGTTCATGGCGCTCGAGCAGGGCGTGACCATTCCCTCCAACGCCATCATCGATGTCCAGGTCAAGCGCATCCACGAGTACAAGCGCCAGCAGATGCTCGCGCTCTACATCATCTGGAAGTACCTCGATATCAAGAACGGCAACAGACCTAAGCACCCCGTCACCATCATCTTTGGCGGCAAAGCGGCGCCTGCCTACACTATCGCGCAGGACATCATCCATCTGATCCTGACGCTATCGCAGTGGATTGCAAACGACCCCGACGTGGCTCCCTACCTGCAGGTTGTCATGATCGAGAACTACAACGTCACCGCCGCCGAGCGCGTGATCCCCGCCGCTGACATCTCCGAGCAGATCAGCCTGGCCTCCAAGGAGGCGAGTGGCACCTCCAACATGAAGTTCATGCTCAACGGCGCCCTAACCCTGTGCACGCTCGACGGTGCCAACGTGGAGATTGCCGAGCTCGTGGGCGACGAGAACATCTACACCTTTGGTGCCTCGTCCAAACAGGTCGAGCAGCTCTATGCCGACGGCACCTATGACGCCGGTGTGCTCTACCGCAAGCCCGGCATTAAACTGCTGGTGGACTTCATCACCAACCCGGCCTTTATGGCGACCGGCAATGCCGAGCGCCTGCAGCGCCTGCACGATGACATTAAGGGCAAGGACTGGTTTATGGCCCTGCTCGACATTGAGGAGTACATCCAGACCAAGGAGCGCGTGCTGGCCGACTACGAGGACCAGGACGCCTGGATGCGCAAGGCGCTCATCAATATCGCCAACGCCGGCACCTTCTCGTCTGACCGCACGATTTCCCAGTACAACGACGAGATTTGGCACCTGAGCTAATTTCGTTTCCTTTACCCATCCTCTTGAAAGCGGAGTCGTGGCGACACGGCTCCGTTTTTTGTGCCCGCACGTTACCCTGTGACCCGACTCGGCCAAACAATCTCGATCTGTAACAACTACTCGGTAAAAACGGTCCCAGCTGTTACAGATTGAGACAAACGACCGGCCAGACAGCCCCGACACAAAGAAAGGCTCCCCTCTCGCCCAGTGGACGGGAGGGGAGCCTTATATGTGACCGCGGCAAAAGGATGGCAATACCGCAGTCGCCCAAAGGGAGGGCCTGGATGAACCGGGCCTAGATAAGGTTCTTGCCAGACACCTTATCGAAGAGGTGGGTCGCGTTCTTCTCGAA
>CABSNS010000119.1:0-4605 GCA_902479105.1 uncultured Collinsella sp.
GTCTCGGCGGCAATCAAGCAGGAGTGCCGAAGAAAGACTGGCTCACTGAGCGATAACGCCATTGCGGCGGCAGACGAAACGGCCTGGGCATGCGTTCGACAGATGCGCGAGCTAGCCCTCATCGCCCCGGTCAGTGCAGACGAGGTCTTCGACTCCTTTGTGTTCAAGTACCACCACAATGACTTTGAGGACGACCTGATGCTGGGCGTCGCCAATCGCATTGATGCCGATTACGTCGTGACGGAGGACAAGAATCTTATTAAACATACCAATGGTGTATGCATTAATGTTCAACAGGCGTTGAGGTTGGTTGGGGGGTCCAACGTTCCCTCTGCACGGCCCGTCTAGCTTGCTTTACCTTGATAAAGTGGCGTTTCCTCACCGTTGGCCGATGATGCAAGGGCGCTCGGCGTTTTCGACTGGTTTATGCACGCAAAGTCTGGGAATATACAAGGCGCATGTCTTACTGTCTAACCAGTTGCGCCAAGGAGGCACCATGGACTACAAGATTACCGGCTACGAGCCCGCCCAGCTGTTCCATTTCTTTGAGGAGGTCAGCGCGATTCCCCGTGGGTCTGGCAACGAGAAGGGCATCAGCGATTTCCTGGTCGCGTTTGCCAAGGAGCGCGGTCTCGATGTGTATCAGGACGAGGTCTACAACGTCATCATTCGCAAGCCCGCATCTGCCGGCGCCGAGAATGCCCCGACCGTGATGCTGCAGGGCCACATCGACATGGTGTGCGACAAGCTGGGCTCCGTTGAGCACGACTTTACGACTGATGGTATCGACCTGGTCGTCAAGGACGGCGTCCTCACCGCTAACGGCACCACTCTGGGCGCCGACAACGGTATTGCCGTCGCTCTGATGCTCACTGTTCTCGATGACGATTCGATCGTTCACCCCGCCCTCGAGTGCGTATTCACCACCGACGAGGAGACTGGCCTGGTCGGCGCCGAGACGCTCGACAAGTCCCAGATTAGCGCCCGCACCATGATTAACCTTGACTCCGAGGAAGAGGGCGTGGCCACCGTCAGCTGCGCCGGCGGTGTCGTCGTTACCTACACCTGCCCGATCGCGCGCGAGCACAAGACCGGTAGCACCCTCACGCTCGACATCTCCGGCCTGCTGGGCGGCCACTCCGGCAGCGATATCAACCTGGAGCGCGGCAACGGCAACCTCATCATGGCCCGCATCATCGACCGCCTGATGGTTGCCGGCGAGCCCGCCATCGTTAGCTTTAACGGCGGCACCAAGGACAACGCCATCAACCGTGAGTGCAAAGCTGTTCTGGTCTACGCCGACCACGCTGCCGCCGAGGCCGCGGCCCAGATCGCAAAGGGCATCATCGCCGACGTCACTGCCGAGCTCGAGGTCTTCGACCCCGGCTTTACCTGCACCGTCGAGATTGCCGACGACGCCGAGGTCGAGGCCATGGACCAGAAGTCCGCGCTTGCCCTCATCCGCGCCCTGCGTCTTGCCCCTAACGGCGTGATTCGCCGCAACGTCGCCACCGACGGCTCCGTCGAGGTTTCCTCCAACATCGGTGTGGTTGCCACTTCTGACGACGAGGTCAAGATCATGCTGTCCCCGCGCTCCTCGATCACCTCGCTGCAGAACGAGTTCAAGGACCGCCTGCAGACGCTGGCCGATGTCCTGGGCTTCGACGCCAAGTTTGAGTTTGAGTATCCCGGCTGGAGCTATGCCGAGCATTCGCCGGTCCGCGACGTCTTCGTCGAGAGCTATCGCGAGCTCTTTGGCTCCGAGCTGCGCATCGAGTCCATTCACGCCGGCCTTGAGTGCGGCCTGTTTGCCGAGGCCCTGCACGGCCTGGACGCCATCGCCGTGGGCCCGACGCTCTCCGATGTCCACACCCCGGACGAGAGCATGGAGCTCGCCTCTGCCGAGCGCTTCTACGAGCTGCTCATCGACGTCCTCAAGCGCCTCGCTGCGTAAAGGTCGCCTGTGAAGCCGCTCTAAAACGGCTGGCTATGAAAACGGCCGCCTGGCGTAATGCCGGGCGGCCGTTATTCGTCACAGTGCGAGGATCCCAAGGTGCTCAAGCAAGATCTTAAGCCCGATGAGGATGAGCACGACGCCGCCCACGATGGTGGCAGGTTTTTCGTAGCGCGAACCAAAGGTATGACCGATTGCCACGCCGGCAACAGAGAAGATGAAGGTCGTGACTCCGATGAGCGATACAGCGGGCACGATGTCGACCGAGAGCGCGGCAAATGAGATGCCCACGGCTAGGGCGTCGATTGAGGTGGCGATAGCGAGGATCAGGTACTCGACCAGGTCAATCTTTTCGGCATCCTTGCCGTCGCCTTCATCCTCGTCCTCGATAAAGGCCTCCCACAGCATCTTGCCGCCGATAAAGGCGAGCAGGATAAAGGCGATCCAGTGGTCGATGGGGCTGATGATGCCCATGAATTGACTGCCGAGCGCCCATCCGATTACGGGCATGCCGGCCTGGAAACCGCCAAAGAACAGGCCGAGCACCACGGCGACTTTAAGGTTGATCTTCTTCATGCCGAGACCCTTGCAGACGGAAACGGCAAAGGCATCCATCGAAAGGCCTACGGCGAGCAACACGAGCTCTGCGAGTCCCATAGTCTGGCTCCCTCTCTGCGGGCGGGCCCGCGTGTACCTCTTGGGGGAGTAACAAAAAAGACCCGTGGCGTACGCGTTGCGCGCACAGCCACGAGTCTCGTTCATTAAGGCAAGCCAGGCCGCATCGGCCAGTGTGTTGACTTGCCGCGCCACCGGAGGCGAACCCGACCACGCGACTACTCCCTCATTTATGCGAATCCCGATGCTACCACATAAGCAGCTCATTTGGATTGGGGCTCTCAGCTGTGTTCGCTCATTCTGTAAGCATCGGATTTTGCGGGCGTCACAGGGGCAAACCGTGAGAAACTTATTGACGTTTATGGAGCGTATACGATGGGAGCGATGCCTTGGATAAGAACGAGCTGCAAAAGCGTATGGAACAGGCCATTCGCCTGACGGCACCTGGCCAGCCGATCCGCACCGCCCTCGACATGATCATTGCCGGTCACCTGGGTGCCCTTATCTGCGTCGGCGACACCGAAAACGTGCTTGCTGCCGGTAACGACGGCTTCCCGCTCAACATTTCGTTTACCTCGAACCGCCTGTTCGAGCTTTCCAAGATGGACGGCGCCATCGTTATCGATGGCGACCTCACCCAGATTCTGCGCGCCAACTTCCACCTCAATCCCGATCCCTCGCTTGCCACGAGTGAGACGGGCATGCGTCACCGTACTGCCGCTCGCATGTCGGTGCTCACCGATGCCATCGTGATCTCGGTCTCGGCCCGTCGCGCCGTCGTTAACGTGTACGTTCACGGCAAGAGCTACGAGATCCAGCCCGTCACCACCATCATGAGCTCGGTCAACCAGCTCGTCGCCACGCTTCAGACCACTCGTCAGTCGCTCGATCGCTCCTTGCTGCGCCTGACGGCCCTTGAGCTCGACGACTACGTTACGCTCGCCGACATCACCGGCATCTTCTCGAGTTTCGAGATCATGCAACAGGCAAAGACCGAGCTTAAGGATTGCATCGTCAAGCTGGGTAACCAGGGCAAGCTCGTGCAGATGCAGCTCGAGCAGCTCGCGGGCTCCAGCATGGATACCGAATACGACCTGATGATCCGCGACTACGCAAGCGATTCCTCCGAGGCAAACGCCGAGAAGATCCGCGCCGAGCTGAGCCGCATGACGCCTAAGGACCTGTCTGACCCGCAGCACGTGGCGGCAGTTCTGGGCTATGACGACCTGGACGAGGACTCCGTCATGACGCCGCTGGGCCTGCGCACGCTTTCGCGCGTGTCCGTCGTGCGCGACGGCGTGGCCGAGAAGATCGTCGACGAGTATGGCTCGCTGCAGGAGCTCATGGACGACATCAGCGAGGATCCGGAGCGCCTGGGCGACTTTGGTGTCAACAACCCTGCCATTCTTGCGGACTCCCTGTACCGCATGAAGGGCACCAAACAGGGGAACGCATAATGGCGCCCGTATGCGCCGTGGTCGTTGCCGGCGGCAGCGGCCAGCGCTTTGGAAATCCCGGCGGCAAGCAGCTCGTTAACGTGGCGGGCCGTCCGCTCATGAGCTGGTCCATCCGCGCGTTCGATCGTAGCGACAAGGTCGGCCACATTGTGGTGGTGTGTCCTGCCGAGCGCCGTGCCGAGATGCGCCGCCTGGCCATCGACCCGTTTGACTATGACACGCCCATCAGCTTTGCCGATGCCGGCGATACCCGTCAGGATTCCACCCGTGCCGGCGTGCATGCGGTTCCGGCGGGCTTTGAATACGTCGCCATTCACGATGGCGCTCGTCCGCTCATTACGACCGAGGCCATCGACCACGCTATCGACGTGCTTGTGAGCGACCGCTCGCTCGACGGTGTCGTGTGCGGTCAGCCCGCGATCGACACGCTCAAGATCGTCGATGGCGACAATATCGTCGAGACGCCGCCGCGTGAGCTCTATTGGGCCGCGCAGACGCCGCAGATCTTTAGCGTCGATGCTGTGAAGCGCGCCCACGCTGCAGCCTGTCTCTTATACACATCTCCGAGCCCACGAGACT
>CABSNS010000120.1:0-4573 GCA_902479105.1 uncultured Collinsella sp.
TAAGTGGCCTCCTGTTCGTGCGGAACTCGCGATAAACCTAAGCCGGTGTCCCCGCTCTCCCGGGGCCTGTCGTGGCTTGGCCGTTGCATGCGGCTCGCTTTTCGGAACGGGGCTGACGGACACGTTCCGAAATCTACCACCGTCGCTGTGCAGGGTGTCTATAAAGAGCCGTGGCCAAAAAACATCAAATATGAGTACTGATACTCTTTTAGTAGCAGTAATTTTGACCACATTTAAGGTGATTTGACGTGTCGATCGAGCAGATAAGCTGCCGTATCTCCTCAAGTGTTCATTAAAGGAAGACCTTGATGCGAATAAATCTCATTAAGATCTTCTTTTATTAACGAAAATAATGTAGCTACAACGGTAACAGTACTCATATTTGCCGTTTTTTGGCCACAGTCCTTCGGAGGGTCCTCGAAAATAGTCCCGAGCCGGCACTTGGGGACGTTCCTATAATGCCGGCACTTAGGAGCGTCCCCAAGTGCCGGCACCGCGTCTGCCTGCGGCGGCCGCGCCCCGCTGCGTCGCTCCGCATCCTTGCGGGTTCGGATTCCTCCGCTTGGCGGCGTTGGCTCGATTTGCTTGACGTGAGGGGCTCTTGGCTGGTGTGGGACGGAGGGATTCCGCGTCCGCCTGGTCGGCGGCCGCGCCCCGCTGCGTCGCTTCGCTCCTTGCGTGCTGCGCTGGAAAACGCTTCGCGTTTCCTCAGCTCCGCACCCTTGCGGGTTCGAATTCCTCCGCTTGCCCACAAGAAAGCGCCCTGGGCCGTTATGGGCTTAGGGCGCTCAGTTTTAATGGCTGGGACGGAGGGATTCGAACCCCCAACAGCCGGCACCAAAAACCGGAGTTCTACCGTTGAACTACGTCCCAATGTGTGGCGTTGCCCAAAAGCAACTCGTTTAGTTTACCTAATCTGCGAGGGCATCGCAAACGCCATCGAGCAGGCGTACGGCGAGTGTCTGCGCGTCGCTGGCCGTGAAGGTGCCGTTGTAGCGCGTCATGCCCGTGAGCTCAATGCGAATGCGAGCCGGCTTCTGCTGCGCGGCGACATTGGCAGTGCGGATGCGCTGGGCCAGGTTGTGGCACTCGGCGAGGGCAATCGTGGCGCGCGGTGCGGCGTCGGCGGGCAGCTCGTCGCTTGCGATCTCGAGCACCAGGTCAACGTCGGTTGGGACCTCGGAGTCGCAAAGCATCATGCCGCTGTTGTCGGTCGTTGCCGTGGCGATATTCCACATGCGCGACGCAACACTGCGTGCGATGGGGTCCTCGCCGATAACGGCAATCTGGAAGCGCTCGAGCACGTTGGCGGCGCGAGCAAAACCGATGCGGGACTCGGCTTCGGTGACCGAGGGCTTGCCCTCCCACACATGGTGCAGGCGGTTGATGTAGGCGTAGGTGTCCTGGAAGGCCATGCCGTCGGCAAACAGGCCGACATTTTCCTGGAACTGCTGCAGGGCGGCCTCGGTATGCGGACCAAAGTAGCCGTCGTCTTCGCCACAGGCAAAGCCCAAAACGTTGAGAGCGCGCTGCAGGGCCTGCACATCGGCGCCATGGAAATTGGGCATGCGCAGATAGAGGGTGCGGTCGCCCAGCTTATACGAAGCGTCTACAAGGGCGCTCCAACAGGGGATATCGACGGCATGACCGGCAGCAAGGCCGCTGTCGAGCCTGAAGGTGCTGACGGCCTGCTCAGTGGTGGCTCCAAAGTACTTGTCGGTGACTTCGGCGGCATCAATCGCGTAGCCGAGCTGCAGGAGACGAGACTGCACGTCCTCGACGGCTGCTCCTTGCATGCCCGTTGTAATAGGTTCCATGAACGAACCCCTTTCGGCGTACCATTCGTACTATTTGAGCGTCTGTCGGATAGACAACGCAAAGGAATGCATAAACATGCACTCAACAGTGTAGCAAGTTGTGCCTAAATACGCTGCTGACAGGTTTTATAACCCCCGTTAGTTAAGGCGCTCCACAAAGAAATCTGCCATGGAGAGGAACAGCTCGCGTGCGTGCGGATCAAGCTCAACGTTCTCGATGGCCGCTTTGGCCTTAGCGGTCAGGTCGAGCGCGTAAGTGTGGGCGTAATCGATAGAGCCGGTCTCCTGGAAGATCTCCACGGCGCGTGCGAGCTGCGCGGGATTATCGGTGCCTGAGGAAAGAATCGCCTCGACCTCGTCGTGGTGGCGCTCATCAGAGAGGGCGTGTACGGCGACAAGCGTGCGCTTGCCCTCGGTGATGTCGGTGCGGAAGTCCTTGTTGGCGGCTTCCTTAGTGCCGACAAGGTTGAGCAGGTCGTCCTGAATCTGAAAGGCAAGGCCCGTGTGCAGGCCAAAGGCGCGCAGCGCTTCGATTTGCTCATCGCTGCCGCCGCCGATTATGGCTCCGGCGGCAAGCGGCGTGGCTCCGCTGTAAAATGCGGTCTTGTGCGTCGCCATGTCCAGGTAGTCATTAACCGAGATATCAAAGCGCCCGTCACGGACCCAACCCAGGTCGAGCGCTTGGCCCTCGATGGTGCGGACGATCATCTCGGTAAGCTCGTGGAGCACACGCAGCTTCACGTCGGACTCCAGCGTGGGGTCGTCGAGAACCGTCTTGGTGACCATGGTGAGCGCCAGGTCGCCACAATTGATGGCAAGGCCCGTGCCCTCGGTAAGGTGCATGCAGGGTTTGCCTCGACGAAGCTGTCCGTTGTCGGCGATGTCGTCGTGGATCAGCGCGCCCGACTGGAAATGCTCGATAGCTGCCGCGGCGCTGCGGGCGCTCTCAAAGCTACCGCCCACTGCGGTTGCGGCGAGCATGCAGATAAGCGGGCGGTGGCGCTTGCCGGCGTTGGCCGTAAAAGCCGAGAGTGGCGCGTACAGGTAGCGCTCGATATCGGCAGAGGTCGCCTGTCCGTCAAAGAACGTGGCCAGATAGTCGTTAATCTGGTCAAAGTGCTGGGCTAAAAAGCTGGTAAACGGACTGGACACGGGTTCTCGCATTCTTTCTGAGGTTGCATTGGTGCAATATGCAGACAACATATTGCCACATCAGGGCGTTTGGCGCGGCAGTTTTGGCGATTTAGGACAACGGGCGTGCGTTTGATGGAGCGCGCCTAAATCAGCCTAAAATGCTCGAGCGCCGCAACGACACCGTCATGATCGACGGTGTCGGTCACGTAATCGGCCTTATCCTTGAGATAGTCCGGTGCGTTGCCCATCGCAATGCCGACATCGACGGCGTTCATCAGCGAGACGTCATTGCTGGCGTCGCCAATGCCGTATACGGTTCCGTGGTGGGGGTCGAGGGCGTCGAGTACAGACTGGATGCCCCCGCGCTTCGTGCATTCGCGGGGCGAGATTTCGGTTACCTCGAGTTCGAGCTCATTAAAGCACAGCAGCGGCTCAAGTGCCTTATCTTGAGCGATGTGGTTGGCGAGCGATGTAGACATCAAGATCTTGTAGACACTGTAATGTTGCAGCTGCGTGACTGCGTCGCCCAGGGTGCGCGCGTATCCGGGGGCATCGGGGGCATCGGCACTCATGCGCACGACGCCGTTGAGGCCCTCAAAGCGGATGACCTCGCCCGATTGCTCAAGGTAGGGGGCAAGACGCTGCAGCATACTGGGCGTCATCGACAGATCGCGAATTGCGTGTCCGTTGATCTCGGCGTAACCGCCCGCAAGACAGACGATGCCGGTCCAAGGCAGCTCAAGAAGTTTGGGGTGGATGCAGCTCAGGGTGCGTCCCGTGCAGATAAAGGCCATGTTGCCGTTGGCGACAAACTCGCGGATTGCCTGCGAAACCGCCTCGTTGGGATAGGGGGAGAGGTCCCGCTCGTCTTCGGGAAGGTCTTGGGCGAGCCTGGGGTCTTGCCAGGCGAGCGTTCCGTCGATATCGAAGAAGCAAATATCGCCGCGCTTATGGGCTGCGATGGCGGCAGGGGAGGCCGAGGTGGTGGGCACAAATTCCGGCTCGAGGCCCATGATCTGGTCAAAATGCTCTTTAACGCGGGGAACGGAGATGCCGATGACCACCTGGGCGGTCTTGCCCGTAATGATGAGGCCCTTGGCGCCCACCGTGACAAACGACGCGTTATCTGCAACGATGGAAGGGTCTGCGACCTCGACGCGCAGGCGCGTGGCGCAGTTGGTTGCGCCCACGATATTGCCAACGCCACCTAAAAGCTGAATTACCCGCTCAGCGAGGACGTGATCTTGATCGGATCGACTATCGACCTCGTCATTGGGGGATTGCTCTTTGGCAAAGTCGCTTCCCGTTAAACAATCGATTGCCGCGCGATTGGCAACATGATCCTCGCGGCCCGGTGTCTTAAGGTCATAGACCAAGATGAGTGCTCGAAAACTAACAAAAAAGATGAGGCTAAAGGCAAGGCCGATACCGAGCGCCAAAAGATAGGCACCGGCATGCGTGCGCATGAGCGGAATAAAGTTGAAGGCTGCCATCTCCATCAGGCCGCCCGAGAAGATGCCGACGATGCCAAAGAGATTCATGGTTGTGGCAAGGCAAGACGATAAGACGGCGTAGAGCAAAAAGAGCCCGGGGTGGGTGAACATAAAGAGAAACTCGAGTGG
>CABSNS010000121.1:0-4537 GCA_902479105.1 uncultured Collinsella sp.
TGTGTATAAGAGACAGGCGTCGCCGTGACGGCTTCGGCCGCGGGCAGCGTCATGGCTGCAAAGGCAAGCGAGCCCACCAGCTGGACTATGCCGAGCACACCGGTAAGCGCGTTCCTATATTTGTACGCGTTGTACAGGATGACGGCGCACAGGATGACATCGATGGCGGAGCTGATGATCGAGAGCACATGCGAGGTGCCGGGGGCAACCTCAAAGCTCTGCGGACCCGTGCCAAAAAACATGACGGCGACTACAACTGTCACCGCCATAATAATGCCGGAACCTATGAGCCCCACCGCATCGCGGGCTCGGTCACCGCGCGCGAGCAGCATGCCCAGCGCCGGTACCAGCGGAAACAGGGTAAGGAAATACAGTAGCGTCATACCATCACTCCCCCATGCAAAAACGCTGCAATTGTTTAACGTTATAGCTCAATTGAGGAGCAACGGCGGCAGGTTTTCGGTCAACTGGGGAGTTTTAAGCGTACGGGGCAAGGGCGTGTCCGCTTTGGAGCAGAGAGGCGGCGCTCCCCCTATTGCAGCGATGGGCGCGCGGGCACTGCACGCGGTTTATTGGCCACTTTGAAGGATGTCCCGATAGGCACGCGGCGATCCGAAAAGTTGGCACGGCAAGAAAAATGCGCCCCCGCGGGCGCACCATCCCGTTCGCTATTCCGCCTTTTTAACGCGCGGCTTGCGACCGCGCGGCTTATCGATAAGCGCGTCGGCGCCGCCATCGCGATACTGACGACATCAAGCCTTGACCGAAGACTCGCTGGGAATCTTGTGCTTAATCATGGCCTCGCGAACCGTCAGGCCGTTTTCCAGGCGATCCTTTACCACGGCGAGCTTTACGTCGTACGAATAGGTGTGATGGCGAGCGCCCGCGTTGAGCACAGCGTCGGCACCGCCCACGGCATATGCACGGGCCCACTGACGAGCCGTGGCCTGGGGAATGCCGAGCTTTGCAGCGAGGGCGCGGTGACCGACCCCCTCTTGGAGGATCTCGACGGCACGCTGCCTAACCTCGGGCGCATGCGTGCGAGTCCTAGTTGCTTCCGACATACCTGCCACTTCTTAGCCTTAACCGTTAATCTGCTTTCTTACGTGCACGCTAGATAGTAGCATTTTGCTGTTTGCTCAAAGTAGTTAATTAAAATAGACGCGGCGTTATCTGGGCATTTGACACCTATTTACGACATTTCTTTATCGATTATTTACGCTGGTAGCTAGCTCGCAGCTAATCGTCATCCGTTTGCCAACAAAATTGACATCTCTTTATGTCCTTTGGTCTAGAGGGAATAATTATTAACCCCTCCTCCAATAATTTTGAGCGGCCTGCAGGGCAGTGACGCCTCACTCCTCATGATTACCGCGCATTGCCATCCACCCGAGCAAAACAAAAAGGACGGGACCTGCTGCGCTTGCAGACCCCGCCCCGGTTGACACCCGATGGGACGCAGCCGGGCGAGGCGGATCCGTGCTACCGCCCCGCCCCACCGCGATGTTGGCTACAGCTCGTTGGCCGCGTGATATGCCGTGCGAATGGCGCTCGCGATGTCGGCGGTGCGCTCGCCCGAGCAGTCGCCCACGCAGGTCACGGGCACCGTCACGCCGTCCAGGTCAAACGCGTTGGCCTTGGAGCCCACGGCCATCACCACGTAATCGCAGGCGATCTTCACCGGCTCCTCGGCGCCGTCCTCGGTGGTGCGAACAGCCTCCACGCCCTCGTCGGTAATGGCGGTCAGGCGGGTCTTAACATGCTGCTCCACGTTGTGCTCTGCGAAGTCACTCATAATCAGCGGCAGAATGGTCTCGGACTCACCCGCGGCAATCTTGTCGAGCATCTCCACGATCGCCACCTCGCAGCCGTGCTGCAGCAGGTACTCGGCAGTCTCGGTGCCCACCAGGCCACCGCCAATAACGGCGACACGGCCCGTAAGCTCCACCTTGCCGGCCAGCACGTCCCAGCTCGAGACGACCTTGTCCGAATCGGCACCCGGAACGGGGATGACCACGTCGTGCGCGCCCACAGCCACAATCGCGGCGTCGGCGGCGTTGAGGTCCTCAGCGGTAGCGGCATGGTTGAGCTCAACATTCACGCCCAGGCCGGGCAGAATCTTCTCGTAGTACTCGACCGAGCGCATGATCTCGTCCTTGCGCGGAGGCGCGGCCGCCAGCACAATCTGGCCGCCCAGATGATCGCTCGCCTCGTAGACGGTCACGTCGTAACCGCGCTTGGCCGCCACGCGTGCGGCCTCCAGGCCGGCGATACCGCCGCCCACCACGGCGACCTTCTTGTCGCCCTCGCCCGGCTTGATGGCGATGGTCGCCTCGTCACCGTTCTCGGCATTGAGCACGCACGAGATGTACTTGCGGTTTTGAATCGCGTCGACGCAGCCCTTGTTGCAGTTGAGGCACTCGCGGATGGGCTCGCCCGTGGCGGCCTTCAGCGCAATGTCGGGGTCGCACATGAGCGAGCGGCCATAGGCGATGATGTCAGCGGCGCCGTCTTCCAGAATCTTCTCGCCGGCCTCGACCGAGACAACACGGCCGACGGTTGCCACCGGCACGGAGACCAGGGCCTTGACGCGCTCGGCCACCGGCAGCGTCCAGTTGTAGGGCATGGCGCCCATGGGCGGAATGGTGTCGCCCATGTTGCCGGTGTGGTTGGCCTGTGCAACCTGGATCATGTCGATGCCCGCGCCCTCGAGCAGCTTGGCAAACTCGCAGGCCTCGTCAGGCTGCAGGCCACCCTTGCCGCGCGGCGTGCCGTCGGGGTTCTCCATGATCACGGGGAGCTTGTACTCCACCATCAGCTGCGGCGCGGCCTCCTTAATGGCAGCGACGACCTCCAGCGCATAGCGAACGCGGTTCTCGAACGAGCCACCGTACTCGTCGGTGCGCTGGTTGAGGATGGCCGAGCACAGCGAACCCACCAGGCGGTCGCCGTGGACCTCGATGGCGTCGATGCCGGCCTGCTGCGCGCGGGCGGCCGAGGCAGCGATGGCCTCCTTGATCTGGGTGAGCTGCTCCACACTGGCCTCGTTCACAAAGTGCTGCATGTCGTGGTGCAGCTTGGCGTAGGCCTGATTGCGGATCTCGTTGGACTCGGCCATCTTGGCGGCAAAGGTCTCCTCGTCGCCGGCGGCCTTGGCCTCCTGCGCGGCCTTGGCAGCGGCCATGGATCCCATGACCATGCGGCCGACGCCGGGCACGTCGTACTCGGGGTGGAACAGCTGCAGCGCGACCTTGGCACCGTGCTTGTGAACGGTGTCGGCCAGGGCCTTAAACGTGGGGATCTGGGCGTCGGTCGCCAGCTTGGGCGTGGGGCTTGCGGTCATGACGGGAGCGACGTCGCCGATGACGATGTAGCTCACGCCGCCACGGGCCAGGCGCTCGTAAAAAGCCAGGCTGCGCTCGCCGATGGAACCGTCACGCTCCTCGTAGCCGGTGGTCAGCGGCGGGAACATAATGCGGTTCTTGAGCTCAAGGGGGCCAACCGTAATTGGCTGGAGCAGCTTGGATGCAGGTGCGGTCATGAACATTCCTCTCTTGTAGGCGCGGCGGCGATGATGCCGCGTAGTTGTCTAGAGAATATGGCATGGGAATACAACAGCGCAACGGAAATCGGCGGACGGCAGGTAGCGGCAGGTGGATGGGGATGGGCGGGGCGGCCCGTCGGTTTATCTCAATCTGTAACAGTTGCGCGGCAAAACCGGGTCTTACTGTTACAGATCGAGATATTCCCCTCGACCCAACCTCAACAATCTCAATCTGTAACAGCTAGGCCCACTTTTGACCCCTACCTGTTACAGATCGAGACAAACCAAACCCGCCTGCTAGAAAATCTCAATCTGTAACAACAACTCGGCAAAATCCGTCCCTCGTGTTACAGATTTAGACAAACACGACCCAACCCACCGGTATATCTCGGTCTGTAACACCTAGTCGCCCAAATCGGGTCTAGATGTTACAGACCGAGATTTTGCTTGAGAGACCGAGAATTGGACCGAAAACACGGTCCCGAAATAACAAAAAGGCTCGCCGGCTAGGCCGACGAGCTGCAAGTTCTTGGTCGCGGGGGCAGGATTTGAACCTACGACCTCCGGGTTATGAGCCCGGCGAGCTACCAGACTGCTCCACCCCGCAATGTCTGGGCGCCTCATGTGCGCAAGAAAGAATATTACGCGGGAGTTCGGTAAACGGCAAGGAAAATCTCGTAGAGCATAATTCCTTCATATTTAAACCCCTCAGCCCCTATCACCGTAAACGAATCGCAGCCGAGCGCCGTCGACGGCACGTATACAATGGTGCGCGTCCTTTTATGCCGACACTGGGAGTAGACATGCTGCTCGCTATCGATATGGGAAATACGCAGACGGCCATGGGCCTGTTTGACGGAGACGAGCTGGTGCAGTCGTGGCGCATGCCCACCGACCGCTCCTATACCGCCGACGAGATCCACGTGCGCCTGATGGGCTTCTTTAAGATGTACCTGTCTCTTATACACATCTGACGCTGCCGACGAATTAGAC
>CABSNS010000122.1:0-4444 GCA_902479105.1 uncultured Collinsella sp.
TCCTGGGCGTCGGGCTGACCGCCACGCTGCGTGTGGCCGGGGATGGCGACGCGGGTCTCGCGACCAGTCTTGGCTTCGATCTCCTTGGCGATGTCGTAGACAATCGACGGGCTCGTGCGCTCGGCGAGCTTTTTCTTGTACTCCTTCTTGGACAGCGCCGCGTCCTCCTTGGAGATAGCGCCCTCGGCGACGGCCACAATGGTAAAGCGGCTGCCAGTCTCCATGCGATGCTCGATGGTCTTGATGACGTTATCCATGTCGTAGGGGATCTCGGGAATCAGGATGACGTCCGCACCGCCCGCGACACCGGCATACAGCGGGATCCAGCCAACCTTGTGGCCCATGATCTCGATGACGAACACGCGGCCATGGCTCGAAGCGGTGGTGTGGATGTCGTCGATGCACTTGGTGGCGACATCGATGGCACTCGTAAATCCAAACGTCAGCTCGGTGCCCCAGGTGTCGTTATCGATGGTCTTGGGCAGGGCGATAACGTTGAGGCCCTCTTCGCGCAGACGGTTGGCGGTCTTGGTGGAGCCGTTGCCGCCCAGCATAAACAGGCAGTCGAGCTGCAGCTTATGATAGGTGTGGACCATTGCCGGCACCTTTTCGACGCCGTCGGCCTCGGGGGTATCCAGGCGCTTGAACGGCGTGCGGCTCGTGCCCAGGATGGTACCGCCACGGGTAAGGATGCCGCTAAAATCGGCGGGCGTCATGACGCGGAACCGGCTGTAGATAAGGCCCTGGTAGCCGTCCTCAAAACCATAGATCTCAATAGGCTCTTCGCTATTGGTCATAAGCGTTTTGACAATGCCGCGCATGGTGGCGTTGAGCGCCTGGCAGTCGCCGCCACTGGTAAGAAGACCGATCCTAAGCATGATGAATCCTTCCGGGCAAGTTATAACATGCGCATAAGTTTACCCCCGCACACTGTTGACGCGGGGGTAAAACGTGTTAGCTCAAGCGTATGGAAATGTAAGCAACGTCAGACGAGCGTAAGGTCGACGGGCCTGGTCCTTACAGTGCGAAGGCGTCGACGTCGCCCCAGTGGCGGCGCAGTGTAATAGCGGCGGCGGGTTCGGTATTGTCAAAGACGACCGACCATTGCGTATTGCTGGTGATGTCTTCCGGATTGGGTTCTTGCGCTGCGGCACGCAGGGCTTTCCAGACAATCGTTTCGTCCTGGGCACCGACATGGGCATCAAGGACATCGGCGATTGCGACGGCGCGCTCTTTACCATGGCCCAGCTCGCCATTTTTTTGGTTGGGCAGCACTTCGTCGCCATAGCAGGCGTAGAAGTTCGTAACCTGGCGTACAGGAGTCGTTTTGAAAGCGCGGTCCGGATCGCGCGGATCCCACTCTACTACGCGCGCGTCACCGGCGGCGTCGTTGATAAAGAAGTGGTAATCGCGTCCTGCCATGGCGTGCATGTCGTAGGCGGAAAGCAGGTCGACAGCTTCTTGCGTGGTGGCGGCACGGTCGAGCACCAGACGGATGGCGAGCGAGGTATTGATGACGGGGCGTTGCGTGTCCTGGTCACAGGGCTTGGAATCCAGAGTGAGTACGGCAATGGACACGCCGCATTCGTTAACACCGTCGAGCTGGGCAAACGGGCCCATGAGTGCGGCGGCACGTCCGCCGACGGAGTTAAACGGAGTGTTATCGCCCAGGTTGTTAAGGGCGGCAAACCCGATGGAGGTATAGCCGCCTCGTGGGTGATTGCGCACCAGCAGCGCCGAGGTGTCGTCCTTAAAGTCGTAATTGCGACCGGTGCGCACGCGGCCTTCGGCATCTACGGCGACAAAAGCGCTGCAGGCAAACTGGGGTGCCTGGACATGTGCCGGCACACCGGGCAGCACCTGCGCCACCACGGCATCGATGTAGGCCTGGTCGTCGCGCACGCCAGCGGCGATGATGCGATCAAGATCGTAGTCGTAGGCGATGTCGATTGCGTACAGGTCATAGCCATCTACGTAGCCGGTCAAGCGTTTGAGCGACGCGGCGGACTTGATTTGCTTGTGATAAACGATACCGGTGGCAGCGGCAAGGCCGACGGCGACTCCCGCGACACCGCAGACGATGGCAATGTTACGTGGTTTCATGACGGCTCCTCTCGTCCTGTTAGCGCAATTGTCGCAAAGGGAGCGCGGGCATGATGGCTCAACTTGGTGAGCGGCGCGGAATTAAGCATGGAATGAAGAGTGCGGCACTGGCGTGGCGGGGTATGCTGGAGGGGACCATCAACCCAGCGAAAGGGGAGAGCATGACGGATCAGGAAACGCCCGAGCGCGCGCACGTGACGGCCGACGATATCGAGGCCGCCAACGACCTTATCGACTTTATCGAGGCATGCCCCAGCATGTTCCATACGGCGGCGACCATTATGGCCGAGCTCGACGAGGCGGGCTTTACCTACCTGCCCGAGAACGCGGCGTGGGACATCGAGCCGGGCGGGCGTTATTACACGCAGCGCAACACCTCGAGCGTTGTTGCCTTTAAGGTGGGCGAGGACCTGGCCGCGACGTGGGGCGAGGACGGCGTTGCCGGTGACTATCATTTTCAGCTCACGGCGTCGCACAGCGATTCGCCGACGTTTAAGGTCAAGGCTGTGCCCGAGCTTGACGGCGCGGGCGAAACGCTGCGCCTGAACACCGAGGCCTACGGCGGTATGATCGACTACACCTGGTTCGATCGTCCGCTGGCGCTCGCGGGCCGCGTGCTGGTGCGCGAGGGCGACCGTATCGAGAGTCGTCTGCTTGCCACCGAGCGCGAGGTCGCTATCATTCCGAGCCTTGCCATCCATATGAATCGTGGCGTTAACGAGGGCTTTGCGCCCAATCGCGCCGTCGACCTGTGCCCGCTCATCAGCGCCGGCGAGCTGAAGCAGGGCGACTTTGACGCTCTGATCGCCGAAGAGCTGGATGTTGAGCCCGAGCAGATCCTGGGCCGTGATCTGTTCCTGGTCAATCGTCAGGATGCGCGCATTTGGGGCTGGGCCGACGAGTTCATCTCGACGCCCAAGCTCGATGACCTGGCCTGCGCCTACACCTCGCTGCAGGCATTTTTGGGTGCCGAGAACGCGCACGACGTTTCGGTCTTCTGCTGCTTTGATAACGAGGAGGTTGGCTCCGAGACCAAACAGGGTGCCATGTCGACGTTCTTGGCCGATGCACTGCGACGCATTAACGGCTCGCTGGGCTTTGACGACGAGTCATATCATCGCGCCCTTGCCGCATCGATGCTCGTGAGCTGCGACAACGCGCATGCCGTGCACCCCAACCACGCCGAGAAGTGCGATGCCCGCAACCAGGTGGTGCTCAACGGCGGCATCGTCATCAAGGAAGCCGCCAACCAGCATTACTGCACCGATGCCTTTAGCCGCGCGGTGTTCCAGGCTATTTGCGATGACGCCGACGTGCCCACGCAGGCCTTCGCCAACAAGAGCGATATGGCGGGTGGCTCCACGCTCGGCAACCTGTCGAACATGCAGGCGAGCATGCATGCCGTGGACGTGGGCCTGCCGCAGCTGGCCATGCACTCAAGCTACGAGACCGGCGGCGTACGCGACGTGATGTACGCCATCCGCGCTCTCACCGCCTTCTACGAGCGCGACCTCCATATCAACGGCGCCGAAAGCGTGGAGCTCTAAATGCGAGCCGAAGAAATGAAGGCCGAGCGTGGGGCTCAGCTTATTGATCGGGGTTTACAGCTGTTCGTCGACGCTTGCCACGAGTCAGGGGTCGACGTGTCCAAGGCGCGACCAACGAGTGCTGAAGAACTCAAGCGTAACGCCTATTCGGACCGCTATGACGAGGAGACGGACTGGCTCTAATAAGCGAAGTGTCGAAAACGCTAGATGTATGTTTGATATCACTTTGGCGAGAGTGTCGCAGACAGAACTACCGGTATGGCGCAAGCCAACCTGACCCCATTACACCAACCTACCAAAAAGGGACAGGTTCATTTTGGCAGGTTTTATCTGGGAAAATGCCGCAATGCCAACAGCTGGACAGAATTGTTATGACATTGCAGGTTGAGCAAGCGTCAGCGAGCGATGTCCAGAGCGAACAAGTTGGCATGAAAAAGGCAAGGCATAGACCTTCTGGTCATGCCTTGTCTCTTGAATGACAAATTGTCGTTCTGGGCGGCGCGCAGCGTCGACCGGTCCGCCGTTCGTTAGAACGGCGGAACCCTAATGCTCGATCCAGCAGCGAAGCGTCTCGCCGGCCTGCAGGTGACGCAGGTTCTCCGCGGCGATGTCGACGACGTTGTTGAGCGTGGCGGCCAGGTGGAACCAGCCCGAGACGTGCGGCGTGATGAGCATGTTGGGCGCATCCCACAGGGGGCTTGTCGCAGACAGCGGCTCGGGGTCGGTGACGTCGACCGCGGCGCCGGCGAGATGCTGTCTCTTATACACATCCTGACGCTGCCGACGAATTAGAC
>CABSNS010000123.1:0-4432 GCA_902479105.1 uncultured Collinsella sp.
TCTATACGTCTGACTTTGCTCTTGCGTATGGCGAATGTGCCGTCGCGGCGGGCAAGGTGGGCAAGTACCATCTTGCCATCGAGACGGGCATGAATCGTATCGGCGTTCACTACACACAGGTGCTCGACTTTGTCCGCGGCATCAGCTTCCATCGCGGTATTCAGTGCGACGGCGTATTTACGCACTTTGCCACGGCCGATGAACCTTCGGGTTGGGACTACAAGCTGCAGTGCCAGCGTTTTACCGAGGCCGTTCAGGCCATTAAGGACGCAGGTTTTGAATGCGGTATCGTGCATTGTGCCAATACGCCGTCCTCGATGCTCGATTCTTCAATGCACTTTGACATGATTCGTGCCGGCATCGGTTTGTATGGTCTGCAGCCATGTGAGCTGAGTGGTCGTGTGATGCAGCTTGATCCCGTCATGAGCGTCCACGCGCGTGTGACGCGCGTGGCGCATCCTGCGATGGGCGAGGGCGTGGGCTACGGCTTTACCTACCGCGTACCGCGCACGCGCGTTCAGATCTGCACCCTTCCGATCGGTTATGCCGATGGCCTTTCGCGTACGCTTTCCAATCGTATGGATGTGCTGTATCGCGGCGAGCGCGTGCATCAGGTTGGCAATATCTGCATGGACCAGTTTATGGTCGCCATTCAGTCCAACCCGGCACACGAGATTCCCGAGGCCGAGTATGGTGACGAGATGATTATTGTCGGCCGCGATGGCGATGCCGAGATCACTATGGACGAGATGGCCCGACTGCGCGGAACGATTAACTACGAGGTCGCCTGCGGCTTTGGCATGCGTCTCGACAAGGTCTACGTGTAGGAGCCGCTATGGGCGTCATGCACATCCCCGGCCATACCCATCAGGCACCACGTGAGGTCGCACTCGAGGAAATTGAGGCCGTTCTGGGCGATTGTCACCTCTGCCAGCTCTACCAGTCGCGTCACAATATCGTGTTTGGCGTGGGAAACCCCCGCGCTCGCGTGATGTTTATTGGTGAGGCGCCGGGCCGCAATGAGGATTTGCAGGGCGAGCCCTTTGTGGGGGCGGCAGGCGAGGACCTCAACGGCATTTTGTCTCTGGCGGGTCTTAAACGCGAAGACGTCTACATTGCCAATGTGCTTAAGTGCCGCCCGCCGGGAAACCGCAATCCGCGTCCCGAGGAAGTGCTGGCTTGCTCGCCGTTTTTGCGTGAGCAGATTCGAAGCATCTGGCCCGATATTATCGTGACGCTCGGCAACCCCGCGACGCACTTTGTGCTTAAGACCGAGATTGGCATTACTAAGCTGCGCGGCAGGTTCCACCAGATGGGGCATTTTGTAGTAATGCCCACTTTCCATCCGGCAGCAGCGCTGCGCAATCCGGCATGGCAGGAGCTGCTGGAGGAAGACTTTAAGATGCTGGGCGACTATCTGGAGCGACATCCTGCACCAGAGGACGCCTCGGAATAATAAGGAGCATATATGTCCCTGGAGCGCCTGGGGGTAGGTACTTACAAAACGACTTGCGCTGCCGATACGGAGTACTTTGGCGAGCTAATTGCACCGTGCCTTGAGGACGGCGATGTACTCATCCTGACCGGTGGCCTGGGAGTGGGCAAAACTCACTTTACCAAGGGCGTCTCGCGCGGGCTGGGCGATGGGCATATGGTTACGAGCCCTACGTTTGCGCTCATGGCCGTTCACGATCAAGGTCGTATTCCGCTGTTTCACTTTGATCTATACCGCCTGGAGCATGCCTATGAGCTCGAGGATACGGGCATTTTCGATGTGCTGGGCTATGAGGGTGCTTGCCTGCTGGAATGGGGCGAACAATTCCAGGACGAGCTGACGGATGGGTATCTTTCGGTGACGCTCAAGCGTGATGAGGGCGACAGTGATGTGCGAACGATAACGCTCGAGGCGCACGGTGACCGTGCAATGGAGCTTTCCCATTTGATTGATAAGGCTGTACAAGATGAGCTTGCATAACGACAACGCGCTGGTGGTGGCGCTCGATACTTCGACCGACATGCTTGCCTGCGCGGCAAGCTGGATTGATGGACAGACGGGCGAGACGAAGCTCGTGAGTGGAGACCACATGTGTCGCCGTCACGCCAACGTTGAGCTCGTGAATACCGTTGATGGCGTGCTGGCTCAAGCCGGTCTGGATCGCAGCGATGTTGGTTGCTATGTGGTCGGCCGCGGCCCGGGGTCCTTTACGGGTGTGCGCATCGGCATCTCCACTGCCAAGGGCCTCGCGCGTGGTGCCAATGTTCCGCTGCTGGGCGTGTCGACGCTCGACGCTTGCGCTTGGACGGCGTGGAAGGCTGGCGTGCGCGGCAAGCTTGGTATCTTGGCCGATGCTATGCGCGGTGAGGTATATCCGGCGCTGTATATGCTGGTTGATGAGGGTCCCGAGCGTCAATTTGAGCGCGAACACGTGGTCAAGGCCGCCGTGGCGCTCGATGAGTGGCGCCAAGCAGCGGACTGGGACCAGGTTCAGCTGACCGGTGACGGTCTCGTGCGCTATGGCAAGCTGCTGGGTGAGGACGAGACCGCCCGCTGCGTGGAGCGCGACCTGTGGTGGCCTTCGGGCGAGGGCTTGCTGCTCGCGCACGCTGCGGGTGACGGCGATCCGGCCCGCGTCTTGCCGATTTACACGCGCCTTTCGGATGCCGAGGAAAACGAGCGCAAGCGTCTTGGTCTTGCCGAGAGTGCGCAGAGCGAAATTACGGGTGTTGCCGATGAGCTCGCCGGTCGTCATCTGCAGTTCCGTCCCATGGGCGCGGCGGATGCCGAGGGTACGAGCGCGCTGGAGGCTGCCTGCTTTGAAGGTGCCGGACACGAGGCGTGGACGCCGGGCATGTTCCTGTCCGAACTGGGCGAGGACGTTGCTGCGCCGCGTAGTTGGTGGGTGGCACACGACGACGGCAAGCTGCTGGGCCTTGCCGGCGGTATGGTCGTGGACGGTGATGTGCAGATTCTGGATGTCGCCGTCGACCCGGCACATCGCCGCGAGGGCATTGCCCGCAAGCTGCTGTCGCACGTGAGCTATGATGCCCAGATGCTCGGCTGCACCACGGCTTCGCTCGAGGTCGAGGACGGTAACGAGGGGGCGATCGCGCTTTATAACGCTCTGGGCTTTACCGGGGCTGGCCGTCGCCGCGGCTACTACGGTGTCGGCAAGGATGCCATCGTCATGACGGCGCCGCTGCCCCTGGTGCTTCCGGTCGACAATGCTTCGCCCGAGCCGACGGCGGCAGAGCAGCGCGTATGGCCGCTGCCTGCGCCTGGGCGCTCCGAGGGGGAGCGTGCCGAAATTGAGCGCCGCCGCCTAGTGCTCGCTATCGAGAGTTCCTGCGACGAGACGGCCGTGGCGATTATCGATGCGGATGGCAATATGCTGGCCAACCAGGTGTCGACACAGATTGATTTTCATGCCCGCTTTGGCGGCGTGGTGCCCGAGATCGCCTCGCGCAAACACGTTGAGGTGATTGTGAGTGTCGTGGATGCGGCGCTCGAGGATGCCGCAGCATCGCTTGGTCTTGAGGGTGGAGCCGTTGCCCCCAGCGAGCTTGCCGCCGTGGGCGTGACACAGGGTCCGGGCCTGGTGGGCGCCCTCGTGGTGGGCGTTGCCTTTGCCAAAGGCTTTGCCTACGCTGCCGGTAAGCCGCTCGTATGCGTCAACCATCTGGAGGGGCACCTGTTTGCCAACTTGCTGGCGCAGCCCGACCTCAAGCCTCCGTTTATCTTTACGCTTGTCTCGGGCGGGCACACCATGCTCGTGCATGTAAAGGCATGGGGCGACTACGAGGTGCTCGGTGAGACGCTCGACGACGCCGTGGGCGAGGCCTTCGACAAGGTGGCCAAGGCGTTGGGCCTGGGCTATCCCGGTGGCCCCATCATTTCCAAGCTGGCCGAGACGGGCAATCCCCGCGCGATCGATTTCCCCCGTGCGCTTAACAGCAGGGGAGACTATCGTTTCTCGCTTTCGGGTCTTAAAACGGCCGTGACGCTCTACATCGAGCAGGAGACCAAGGCCGGGCGCACGATTCACCTGCCCGATCTGGCGGCTTCGTTTGAGGCGGCTGTCTTTGACGTGCAGTACAAGAAGGCCAAAAACGCATTGCACGCTACCGGATGTAAGGAATACTGCATCGGCGGCGGCGTCTCGGCCAACCCGCATCTGCGCGAGATGATGATCAAGAAGCTTGGACGTCAGGGGATTCGCGTAACGGTGCCGCCCTTGTCTGCCTGTACCGATAACGCAGCCATGATCGCGGAGGTCGCCCGCCGTAAATTCGACCGAGGCGAAATCTCGCCGTTCGACGTCGACGCCGATCCAAACATGACGCTGTAGCTGGTACGGCGCGGTCCCCGGACGGAGGGGCCGGATATAAGGCTGTCTCTTATACACATCTCCGAGCCCACGAGACTCCTGAGCAT
>CABSNS010000124.1:0-4424 GCA_902479105.1 uncultured Collinsella sp.
CATGATGGACTTCCTCAAGGGTCTGTCCGCCTCTGGCGCCATTGTCCTGGGCCTTGCCATCGGCTGCATGTGCGCCGTTGACATGGGCGGCCCGGTCAACAAGGCTGCTTACGTCACCGGTACCGCTATGCTCACCGAGGCCCTGGCCGCCGGTGTCGGCACCGACACCTACAACTTCGGCACCAACTTCATGGCTGCCGTCTCCGCCGCTTGCATCGTTCCGCCGCTGATCACCACCTTCGCCGTCGTTGTCGGCAAGAAGTACTTCAGCCAGGAGGATCATGACGCCGGTATCGTCAACCTCATCCTTGGTTGCACCCACATCACCGAGGGCGCCATTCCGTTCATGACCAAGAACATCTGGCCCGTCATGCCCATCATGATGCTCGGTTCTTCCATCGCTTCCATCTTGACCATCTTCTTCAACGTTCACGATCCGGCGCCTCACGGCGGCTTCCTGGTCCTGCCCGTTGTCGAGAACGGCCCGCAGTGGGTCCTCGCGATCCTCATCGGCGCTGTGGTCGGTGGCATCCTGTTCGTGGCCTTTAAGAAGTACGACTTTGAGAAGAACCAGAAGGCCGCTCCTGCAACCAAGCCGGTTGAGGCCCCCAAGGCCGCTGCCGTCGAGGCCCCCAAGGCCGAGGCTGCCGACTTCGTGAAGGTCGAGAATGTCTTTGTCGCCGAGGACTTCGCTTCTCGTGACGAGGCTCTGAGCTTCGTTTCCAACCAGGCTGTCAAGGCTGGTATCGCCAGCGACGCTGACGCCGTGATGAACGCCTTCCTGGCCCGCGAGGCCGAGGGCACCACGGGCATGATGGAGGGCTTCGCCATTCCGCATGCCAAGTCCGACGCCATTACCGAGGCTGCCGTCATCGTCGTTAAGGACGAGTCCGGCGTGACCGGTTGGGATACCATGGACGGCGCTCCCGTCAACGTGGCCATCGCTCTGCTCATCCCTGGTGCACAGGCTGGCACCACGCACCTCAAGATCCTGTCCAAGGTCGCCGAGGCGCTCATGGACGAGGACTTCCGTGCCACCGTCAAGGGTTCCACCGACGCCGCCGAGATCGCCAAGACGATCAACGCCCGCCTGGTCTAATCCCGCAACACGCGAATACCATCGCCACCTGTATATAAGGCGGAGTCCCTCCCCAGGGTCTCCGCCTTTTTCATCCCCAAATAAGTTGCGGTGAAATAAGGACTGTTTAAACGATTCAACCCCAAATTCAGTCCTTATTTCACCGCAACTTATAAAAGGGTATAGAGGGGGCTACCTATCGAGTCTTTATCGCGAACAGTTCATCAGCCAGAATTCCGTTCGCACGATATTACTTTGGACCGACCAAGTTTCCGCAGCTTGCTCGCCGGGCGGGGCGATTAAGTTTGTCGCGAGTTCCGCACGCAAAGGAAAGCACTTAATGTGCTTTCCGTCTTGCGCAGGACTGTAGAGCAGCAAACTTAATCGCCCCGCCCGGCGAGCAAGCGGACGACAAACACATCTGTCCAATAATTCGTCTGAAACACAATGAAAAACCGTTTGATGTGAGTTAATATAAACAACGTCGTGAATCTGACTCCTGCCACATGCATGACAGGGGTTAAACACAAAAAGGAGTCAATTATGGTTTCTGAGAAGGCTACCCTCGTTAATCCTCAGGGTCTGCACATGCGTCCGGCTGGTCTGTTCGCCTCCACCATGGGCAAGTACGCCTGTGACGTGACGGTCGTCACCCCCGAGAAGGAGGTCAACGGCAAGTCCCCGATGGCCCTCATGGCCGCTGGTATCCCCTGCGGCACCGAGGTCGAGGTCAAGTGCGACGGCGCTGACGAGGCCGAGGCTCTGGCTGCTGCCATCGAGCTCATCAAGAGCGGTCTTGGCGAGTAGAACTCAAACGGGTCGCATGTTGAACAACTAAGTTCATATTTGGGGGCGCAGTGACCTGTTGTAAGGTAGCTGCGCTCTTTTGTCATGGATATGGCAAAACGCTTTATCATATGACACGGAGAGAGGAATGGGAATGTATCAGGGAGTCAACGCTTCCGAGGGCATCGGTATCGGCACCGTCATGGTTGCCGTCGATCCCGACTTGACGTTTGAGCCGCACGAGGTTGCTGATTCGGCAGCAGAGAAGGAGCGCTATCAGACCGCTCTTTCGGTCTTCTGCGAGAAGACCCAGGCTCAGGCCGACCACATGAAGGAGACGGTGGGCGAGGCCGAGGCCGAGATCATGAGCGGACACATTGTCCTGGCTCAGGACCCGGGCATGACCGACGCCATCAACGCCGCCATTGACGGCGGCACCTGCGCCGAGCAGGCGCTCATGGACACCTCGACCATGTTCGAAAACATGTTCCTGTCCATGGACGATGAGATGTTCCGTCTGCGCGCGGCCGACATCGCCGACATCCGTACCGGCATTCTGGCCGAGTTGCTGGGCAAGGAGGTCGTCGACCTCTCCGTCCTGCCCGAGAACACTGTCGTTGTCGTGCACGATCTCACGCCGTCCATGACCGCCACGATCGATAAGGCCCACGTTGCCGGTATCGTCACCGAGACCGGTGGCCGCACGTCGCATTCCGCGATTATTGCGCGCGCCCTTGAGATCCCGGCTGTCCTTTCGGTTTCCAACAGCTGCACCGCACTGCGCAACGGCATGACCGTTGTCGTCGACGGTGGCAAGGGTATCGTCGAGGCCGATCCCGATGAGGAGACGCTCGCCGCTTACACTGCCAAGGCCGAGGCTTTCGCTGCCGAGAAGGCGGCTCTCGAGGCCTTCCGCGGCAAGCCGTCCGTGACTGCCGATGGCATCAAGAAGATCATCGCCTGCAACATCGGTAACCCCGATGACGTGCCCAACGCGCTCGATCACGACGCCGAGGCCATCGGTCTGTTCCGCTCCGAGTTCCTGTTCATGGACTCCGCTGAGCTTCCTTCCGAGGAGGAGCAGTTCAACGCCTACCGTAAGGTCGCCAGCGCGCTCAAGGGTGCTCCGGTCATCATCCGCACGCTCGATGTGGGTGGCGACAAGGAGATTCCGTATCTGCACATGGTCAAGGAAGACAACCCCTTCATGGGCTTCCGCGCCGTGCGTTACTGCCTGGCCAATCCCGACCAGTACAAGGTCCAGCTCCGCGCTCTGCTGCGCGCTAGCGCCTTCGGTGACGTCAAGATCATGATCCCGCTCGTCACCTGCGTTGAGGAGGTCTTGGCTGTCAAGGAGCTCGTCGAGCAGTGCAAGGCCGAGCTGACCGAAGAGGGTCGCAAGTTTAACGAGAACATCGAGGTCGGCATCATGGTCGAGACGCCCGCCGCTTCGCTGCTCGCAGACCGTCTTGCCGAGGTCGCCGACTTCTTCTCCATCGGCACCAACGACCTGATCGGCTACACCATGTGCGCCGACCGTGGCAACGACACCATCTCCAACCTGTACCAGGTTTACTATCCCGCCGTGCTTCGCTCGCTCAAGAACATCATCGAGAGCGGCGTGAAGGCCGGCATCATGGTCGGTATGTGCGGCGAGGCCGCTGCCGATCCGCTGCTCGAGCCGCTGCTGATCAGCTGGGGCCTGGAGGAGTTCTCGATGAGCGCTCCGTCGATCCTGCGCGCCCGCAAGACCATCAGCCAGTGGACCAAGGCCGAGTGCGACGAGCTCGCCGAGAAGGCGCTCGCCTGCAACACTGCCGCCGAGGTCAAGGCACTGCTCGAGTCCGCAGCTCGCTAATTTGGTATCAGAGGTAACCGCGTGGTTGGAATGGGCCGGCCACGCGGCCCTCACATATACAGGGGGTACTGTAAATGTTCTACACGCTAACCGCTAACCCGGCTGTCGACATGACGGTTTCGAGCTCTCCGCTCGAGCCCGACGAGAACGTCCGCACCGGTTCGGCCAGCTACACGGCTAACGGCAAGGGCCTCGACGTGTCCTTCGCCTTTAAGAAGATGGGCGTCGACACCGTCGCGCTCGGCTTCTTCGCTGGCTTCACGGGCAAGTTTATCGTCGAGGAAGTCATGAACCTGGGCTGCCTGTGCCGCCCGGTCTGGACCGACGGTATCACGCGCATCAACACTTACGTCAACGATGGCCAGCACGAGTACGGCATCCTGAACCCTGGCGCTCCTATTACGCCGCAGCACCAGGAGGAGCTCTACAACATCCTGGACACCGCGGGCGATCTTGAGTGCCTGATCGTCTCCGGCTCCGTGCCTCCCAAAGCTACGCCCGACTTCCTGGCTCAGGTCATGGAGCACGCTCAGGCTCGTGGCGCCGACGTCGTCCTGGACCTGTCCTCCGACAAGCTCAAGGAGCTCGCTCACAAGAAGCCGCTGCTCATCAAGCCGAACCATCACGAGATGAAGGCCATCTTCGGCGTGCCGGTCGACACCCTGTCTCTTATACACATCTCCGAGCCCACGAGACTCCTGA
>CABSNS010000125.1:0-4408 GCA_902479105.1 uncultured Collinsella sp.
GATGCTCAGGAGTCTCGTGGGCTCGGAGATGTGTATAAGAGACAGCCTTATATGTGACCGCGGCAAAAGGATGGCAATACCGCAGTCGCCCAAAGGAAGGGCCTGGTTGCACCGGGCCTAGATAAGATTCTTGCCAGAGACCTTATCGAAGAGGTGGGTCGCGTTCTTCTCGAACTTGAACCAGATGGTGTCGCCAGCCTTGAGCGCGCCCTTGGCCTCGAGGTCGACGACGGGGATAATCAGGACAAACTGGCCGTCGGGAGCGGTCACGTGGACATGCTCGGTCGAGCCCATGAGCTCGGTCACCTCGACGGTACCCTGGAGCGCGCCCTCCTCGCCCTTGTCGGCAAGCAGGATCTGCTCGGGACGCACGCCGGCCGTGATCTCCTTCACGTCGCCGCCGTCCCAGTTGAGGGCAAGCTGAACGCAAGTCTCGGGGGCGAGCGCCACGTTCATATCCTCGGTCTTGACGGTAAAGCCGTTGCCCGAGCGCACCAGCTGGGCATCGAAGAAGTTCATCTGCGGCACGCCGATGAAGCCGGCGACGAAGATGTTCGCGGGATGGTTGAAGACCTCCTGCGGCGTGGCGATCTGCTGGACAACGCCGTCCTTCATGACCACGATACGGTCACCGAGGGTCATAGCCTCGGTCTGGTCGTGAGTAACATAAATGAACGTGCCCTTGATCTCGTGGCGCAGCTTAATGAGCTCGGCACGCATCTGGTTACGAAGCTTGGCGTCCAGGTTGGACAGCGGCTCGTCCATCAGGAAGACCTTGGGGTCACGCACGATGGCGCGGCCGATAGCGACACGCTGGCGCTGGCCGCCGGAGAGCGCCTTGGGCTTACGGTCGAGGTACTCGGTAATGCCCAGAATCTCGGCAGCAGAGCGAACCTTGCGGTCGATCTCGTCCTTGGGAACCTTCTTGAGCTCGAGCGTAAATGCCATGTTCTCGTACACCGTCATATTGGGGTACAGAGCGTAGCTCTGGAACACCATGGCGATGTCGCGGTCCTTGGGCGCCACGTCGTTGACACGCTTGCCGTCGATGAGCACATCGCCCGAGGTAATGTCCTCCAGGCCGGCGACCATGCGCATCGTCGTGGACTTACCGCAGCCAGAGGGGCCAACGAGGACGACGAACTCCTGGTCGTGAACGGTGAGGTTGAAGTCCTCTACAGCGAGCACACCGTCCTCGGTAACCTTGAGGTTGTGCTTCTTCTCCTCGGTCTTCTTCTTTTTGCCAAAGAAGCCCTTCTTTTTTGACTCGTTGTTGGGATACACCTTCTGAACATGTTTGAGAACGATCTCGGCCATGTCTCTACCTTTCGATACGCGGCGCCGCGATGAGGGACGCCGCCAAAACTTGCAAAACAGTTACGGCATCAGCCCTTGACGGCACCTGCCACCACACCGTCGATGATGTACTTCTGGCAGAGGATGTACATGATGACGATGGGGATAACGACCATCATGATGCAGGCCATCATGGGGCCGAGCTCGACGTGGCCGTAGCCGCCGCGGAAGTACTGGATCAAGATAGGAATGGTCTTGTACTTGGTGGAGTCGAGCGTAAGGTAGGGCAGCAGATAGTCGTTCCAGACCCACATGGTCTCGAGGATGCCGACCGAAAGATAGGTGGGCTTCATGATGGGAAGGACGATCTTAAAGAACACCTGGACCGGGTTGCAGCCATCAATCATGGCCGCCTCCTCGATCTCGAGCGGGATGTTCTTTACAAAACCGGCGAACATAAAGACCGCCAGGCCCGCGCCAAAGCCGAGGTAGATAAAGCAGATGTTGAACGGCGTGTTGAAGCCGATGCGGTCCGCCAAATTGGACAGCGTGAACATGAGCATCTGGAACGGCACGACCATCGAGAACACGAACAGGTAATAGAAGAAGTTCGAGATCTTGTTGTTGACACGAACCACGTACCAAGCGCACATGGAGCAGCACACCAAGATCAGCACGACCGACGTGACCGTGATGATGAGCGAGTACATAAATGCCGAGGCAAAGCCCTGCTCGTTAAGGGCGTGCATGTAGTTTGCGAGGCCGTTGAACGTCTCGGGCGTGAGCAGATCGAATGCCGTGGTGGTGCTGATTGCGGTCGCTTTCTTAAAAGAATTAAGCGCAATCATGAACACGGGGTAGATCCACGCGAGCGACAGGATCGTAAAGAAAATCGAGAGCGCGCGGTTGATAACCTTATCGCGTTTCATTACTGCTGCACCTCCTTGGACCTCGTGGCCTTAAGCTGGATCATGGAGATGGCCACGACCAGGATGCAGAAGATAACCGCCTTGGCCTGACCAATGCCCTGCCATGCGATACCGGCACGCGAATAGAACGTGTTGTAGATGTTCAGGGCGAGCATCTCGGTGGAGTGCGCGGGGGCGCCGCCGGTAAGGGCGAGGTTCTGGTCGAACAGCTTAAAGCCGTTGGTGATGGACAGGAACAGGCAGATGGTGATGGTCGGCATCAGGTTAGGGATCTTAACCTTCCAAAACGTCTGCCATGCCGTAGCGCCGTCGACCTTGGCGGCCTCGATGTAGTCGGACGGAATGGACTGCAGACCAGCGATGTAGATGATCATCATGTAGCCGACCTGCTGCCACAGGGTCAGGATGATAAGGCCCCAGAAGCCAGCAGCAGAGTTAAGAGCGATGAGCTGGGCGCCCACGTTGGAGAGCAGGCAGTTGATCAGAATCTGCCAAATGTAGCCCAGCACGATGCCGCCGATCAGGTTAGGCATAAAGAAGATCGTACGGAAGATGTTGGTGCCTTTGAGCGCCTTGCGGGTGAGCGCCTGCGCAATGGCCAGGGCGATCACGTTGATGAGCACCGTCGACAGGAAGGCAAACGCCACGGTAAAGAAGAACGACGTGGAGAACTGCGGATCGGACAGCGCGCGCACGTAGTTCTCGATACCGACAAAGTGCGCGTTACTAATGATAATAAACTGGCAGAACGAGAGATAGAAGCCCTGGATAAAAGGGATCACGAACCCGATCATAAACGCCAGGCACGTGGGTAGCATAAAGAGCGGCCACCAGCGCTTGAGTGCTTTGCCCATAAAAGGGTCCTTTCAATATGCAGGGGGCGGGCAAACCAACGTCTGCCCGCCCCCTGTCGCTAATCAGATAGCTTGGGCAGCAACTGCTTACTCGGAAGCGGCCTTCTCGGTCTTCCAGCCATCGACGAAGGCGTTCTTGACGCCGTCCCACTTGCTGTTATCGGCAGCGTAGGCAATCAGAGCCTGCTTGAGGTTCTTCTTCCACTCCTCGGAGGGAATGTAGACGAAGTCCCAAGCGACGGTCTTCTTGCCGTCCTTGGCCATGGCAACGGCCTGCTGCGAGAAGACGTTGGTAGTCTCCTTGGCGCTCTTGAACGGAGCGGTCAGACCCATCTTGTCGGCGATGATGCTGGTCGGGGTGTCAGCGGTGACGCACCAATACATGAAGTCCTCGGTGGCCTTCTGGGCATCCTCGGAAGCCTGGGAACTGACGCACCAGTAGTTCTCGCCGCCGGAGCACAGGCCCTGGTTCTCCTCGCCGTCAACACCGATGTAGATGGGCATCATGCCAATCTGATCGTCGGTCATGCCGGCCTTGACGAGGTCAGAGTAGGCCCAAGAGCCGTTCTGGTAGAAGACGGCCTTGCCGGTTGCGAACTCGTTGGTGGCGTCGTCGCCGGTCTTGGAAGCAAGCTGCGAAGGATCGCAGGTGGAGTCGGTGATGTACAGGTCGAAGATCTGCTTGTAGTTGTCGAGGAACTCACCCTTGATCTCGTCGTCCTCCTGGTTGTGCTCCTTCTCAAACTCGTAGTAGAGCGGCATGTTGGCAAGGTGGGTGGTGTAGCGCCAGCTGGAGGAGTCGTCCATGCCGGCGGAAGTGAAGGCACCCTCGACACCAAGCTCGTCCTTGCGGGCCTGGATGTCATCGGCACAAGCCTTCAGCTTGTCGAAGGAGTTGATGTCCTCGGCCTTGTAGCCAGCCTTCTCGAGCAGCTGCTTGTTGTAAATAATGCCGAAGCTCTCCTGAACCCAGTCGATGCACACATCCTTGCCGTCGGACTGCAGAGCCAGGGAGTCATCAATGAGCTCACCGCGGAGCTTGGTATCGGACAGGTCGGCGCAGTAATCCTTCCAGTTCTTAAGACCGGTGGGGCCGTTGACCTGGAACAGGGTCGGAGCGGAGCTCTTGGACATCTCGGACTTAAGCTTCTCCTCGTAGGTGTTGGAAGCGGCGGTCACGATCTTGACCTCGACGCCCTTCTCCTTCTTATAGGCCTTGGCGATCTCCTTCCACTCCTTGTCGACCTCGGGCTTGAATTGGAGGAAGTAGACCTCGGCAGCGTCACCAGAAGCAGAGGAGCTGGAGCCGGCAGAACCACCGCAACCCAC
>CABSNS010000126.1:0-4384 GCA_902479105.1 uncultured Collinsella sp.
GGTTTCGGCTGCGCGCGACATGATGGTCTTGCGGAGACAGTCGGCGAAGACGCGTGAGCCGGCGCCGGCTACGAGGGCTCGAACGCCCTGGCGGCGCTCCCAGAGGTTGTTGAGGATATGCTCGACCTGCACGAGTGGGTCGTCGAGCGGTGTGCCATCGTCGTCGAGGGCGTGGGTGCAGATGTCGCTCACGAGCTCGGACAGTAGGTCGTCTTTACTCTTGAAGAGGCCGTAGAACGTGGCCCGACCCACATGGGCGCGAGCGATGATGTCGCCGACGGTGATCTTGCCGTAGTCCTCTTCGCGCAGCAGCTCGGAGAACGCCGCGACGATGGCGGCGCGGCTTTTTGCCTTGCGGGCATCCATGGCTATGCGTCCGCGTGAACGAGCAGGCAGCGGAGCGTGCCGGAGCAACCCTCGTAGGGGCGTTTGCCGGCGCCGTAGCCGACGGCTTCGATGTGGTAGCGGGCCGGCAGGTGCTCAGACGTGCGCAGTGCGGCGACGATGGCGGCGCCCGTGGGCGTCACGAGCTCGCCGGCGACCGGTGCAGGCGTGAGGGCGATATTGCCTGCTTGGCATAGGTTGACGACGGCGGGCACCGGGATGGGCATAAGGCCGTGGGCACAGCGGATGGTTCCGTGGCCCTCGGAGAGAGACTCGACCACGATTTCCTCAATACCCAGGTCGTCGAGGCAGATGGCGACAGAGCAGACGTCGACGATGGAGTCGACGGCGCCCACCTCGTGAAACAGGACGGTGTCGGGCGTTTTGCCGTGAGCCTTGGCCTCGGCAGCAGCGAGTACGGAAAAAATGGCGAGGGCACGACGCTTGGCGCCATCGCTTAGCTGCGAGCCGTCGATGATGGCGGTGACGTCCGCCAAAGAACGGTGGTGATGGTGGTGGGCGTGATGATGGCCCTCGTGGTCGTGGTCGTGGTCGTGTTCGTGCTCGCTATGGTCATGATGGTGGTGCTCATGCTCGTGCGTGTGCTCGGCAGCTGCTTCGTTGCCGTAGAGCCAGGCCATATCGTGATCGTGGTTCTCGAGCTCCTCTGCAAGCTGGACGTCGAAATCGCAGGCGTCGATGCCATGCTTGTTTGCACGCGTGACGGCAATCTCAAAGCCGTCGACCGGCAGCGTGGCGAGCTGTTCGCGCAGGTGCTCCTCGCTGGCGCCCAGGTCGAGCAGGGCCGCGACGGTCATGTCGCCGCTGATGCCCGAGGTGCCGTCGATGATAAGCGTGTGCTGATGGTTGGACATGAAATGCTCCTTAACGGGCGCGAGGTGTGCCGGCGCCCAGATGATTGATAAGACTTGCCTGGTAGGCGGCGCCAAAGCCGTTGTCGATATTGACGACCGAAACGCCGCTGGCGCAGGAGTTGAGCATGGCGAGTAGCGCGGCTACGCCACCAAAGCTCGCACCGTAACCCACGCTGGTGGGAACGGCGATGACCGGACAGCTCACCAGGCCGCCGATAACGCTCGCCAGCGCGCCCTCCATGCCGGCGATGGTGATGACCACCTGTGCCTGGGCAAGTTCCTCGGCATGCGCGAGCAGGCGGTGCAGGCCTGCGACACCTACGTCGTAGAGGCGGTCGACCTCGTTGCCATAGAATTCGGCCGTCAACGCGGCTTCCTCGGCGACGGGCAGGTCGCTCGTACCGGCGCAGGCGACAACGATGCGTCCGTTGCCGGTAGGGGAGAGCTTGCCGCCCACGAGGGCGAGCTGTGCGTCTGGGACATATCCCAGGTCGATGTCGTTGCCGAGAAGCTCCGAGGTACGGGCTGCTTTTTTGCTGTCCAGGCGCGTGACCAGGATGCGCTCCTGACCGGCATCGCGCAGCGCTTCGATAATGGCGGCAATTTGCTCGGCGGTTTTACCGGCGCCGTAGACAACCTCGCCGGCTCCCTGGCGCACCCCGCGCGAAAGATCGAGCTGCGCAAAACCCAGATCAGCGGTTGGCGCCGTCTGGAGGCGCGTGAGGGCGACTGCCGGGGTGACTACTCCGTCGGCAACATCGCTCAGCAATTGCTCAAGATCTCGCTTATCCATATATGTTCCCTTCGACGGCGCAAAGTCTAGCACTCAAAGGGTATGTTTCCGAACACTAAGACAAAATTGTTCGGAAACTATAGGACAGACTGATTCTCTTGTTAGAAGGATCGACTAGTCGCGCAGGATGATGTCCATGGCGAGCATCAGGTTGCGCTCATCGATGGCAAACGGGGCGGCTTCGCGCGTCTTGGGCTTGGCGCAAAACGCGATGCCCGTGCCCGCGGCCTGAATCATGGGGATGTCGTTGGCGCCGTCACCGATCGCGACGGTGTGGGCCATGTCGACACCGCACTCAACCGCCCAATCCAGCAGCTGGATGAGCTTGGACTCCTTGGTCACAATGTCTGCCGCCAGCTTGCCGGTGAGCTTGCCGTCCACGACTTCCAGACGGTTGGCCAGGCAAAAATCGATGCCCGCGGCGGCCACGATCTTGTCGGCGACCTCGTGGAAGCCGCCGCTTACCACGCCGACCTTCCAGCCTTTGCTGTGCGCCGAGCGCACAAGCTCCAGCGCGCCGGGGGTAAACGTCACGCGCTCAAAGGTGCGCTCGAACACACTCTCGTCCAAGCCGGCAAGCAGCCCCACGCGCTCCTCGAGCGCCTGCTTAAAGTCCAGCTCGCCGCGCATAGCGCGCTCGGTGATTTGCGCAACTTGCTCGCCCACGCCGGCCTCCTCGCCCAACAGGTCGATGACCTCCTGGTTGATGAGCGTGGAGTCGATATCCATAACAATGAGGCGTGCAGTCATGACGGGCCTTTCCAAGTGCTGTTTTATTGGGGCATATTGTCGCACGTGAATAGCGCGGGCGGGTGCCGCGGTGCGTCAATTGTTTCGTCTCCGTCAAGTCTTTGGGCAGGAGCTACTTTTTCGCGGTACATCGACACAGGTGCGATAAGATAGAACGCCATGTCTGGCTGCGCGGTTTACGCAGGCTGGGCAAATCTGTACGACGCCGCCCGGAACGACACGGGGCGGCACAGATCCATAAAGGAGGATCACTGGTATGAGCCAGACCCGTCCCATCGACGAGCATTCCATGCACACCCGTACCTGCGGCGAGCTTCGCTTCGAGAACGTGGGCGAAGAGGTCACCCTCACCGGTTGGGTGAGCCGTCGCCGCGACCACGGCGGCCTTATCTTCTGCGACCTTCGCGACCGCGAGGGCATCACGCAGCTCACCTTCGACCCCGAGCACTCCGACGGCGACGCCTTTAAGATTGCCGAGACCATGCGTCCCGAGTGGCCCATCAAGATTCACGGCGTCGTGCGCTCCCGTGGCGAGGAGACCACCAACGCCAAGCTCGCGACCGGCGAGATTGAGGTCCTGACCGACCATGCCGAGGTGCTCAACACGTCCGTCACCCCGCCGTTCCAGATCGAGGACGGCATCGAGACCAGCGAGGATACCCGCCTGCGCTATCGCTATCTGGACCTCCGTCGTCCCGAGATGATGGCCAACCTCAAGCTGCGCTCCGACTTTACTTTTGCCATTCGCGAGGCGCTGCACAACCGTGAGTTCATGGAGGTCGAGACGCCCTCCCTGTTTAAGTCCACGCCCGAGGGCGCCCGCGACTTCATCGTTCCCAGCCGTATTCAGCCGGGCAACTTCTACGCCCTGCCGCAGTCCCCGCAGCTCTTGAAGCAGCTGCTCATGGTCGGTGGCGTCGAGCGCTACTATCAGGTTGCCAAGTGCTTCCGCGACGAGGACCTGCGCGCCGATCGTCAGCCCGAGTTCACCCAGGTCGATATCGAGATGTCCTTCGTGGACCAGAACGATGTCATGAGCGCGCTCGAGGAGGTTCTTGCCGATGCCTTCGGCCGCATGGGTGTCGAGATGCCCACGCCGCTGCGTCGCATGAACTACTGGGAGGCCATGGACACCTATGGCTCCGACAAGCCCGATACTCGCTACGGCATGCACTTGGTCGACCTGACCGACATCTTTGCCAACTCCAAGTTCAAGGTCTTTGCGACTGCCGCAAACGAGGAGGGCTCTGTCGTCAAGGCCATCAACGCCAAGGGCGCCGGTGCCTGGGCACGTGCCAAGATCGATAAGCTTGCCGGCGTGGCTTCCACGTTTGGCGCCAAGGGCCTGGCATGGATCGCCTTCCGCGAGGACGGCTCCATCAACAGCCCCATCGTCAAGTTCTTCTCGGACGAGGAGATGGCCGCTCTGCGCGAGCGCATGGACGTCGAGCCCGGCGACCTTGTGATGTTCGCCGCCGGCCCGCGCCTGCTCTCCGACGAGATCCTGGGCGGCATGCGTTCTCACATGGCCAATGCGCTCGAGATCAAGCGCGAGGGTCACGACTTCCTGTGGGTCGTCAAC